>NZ_JBTKVX010000001.1:0-248531 GCF_054457175.1 Flavobacterium hauense | reverse complement strand
GTGCTTCCGCTGCCTACACCGAACTTTGCACCACAGCCACTGGAGCTGTGTGACAGCGACGCCACAGTAGGCACAGAGGTCTTTGACCTTACCCAAAGGGCAGCAGAGATCACCAACAACGGCTCGAACTATGTATTGAGCTACCATACCAGCTATGATGATGCAGACCAGGGCATCAACCCGATAGCTACCCCAACAGCCTACACCAGCGCCAGTGGCGATGTATATGTAAGGGTGGAGATCAACAGCAACAACCCGGCAGAGCCAAGGTGCCACCAGGTGGTGACACTAAGGCTTATCGTTAACGCGCTGCCACCGATCGCCGATATGGATGTATATGCTATATGTGAATATAATAGCGATGGGGCAGCAGTATTCAATATCAGGGATTTTGTAAATGAATACCTCTCTCCAAACGCGGCAAATTATAAAGTAGACTTCTTTACTGATGCTACTCTTAGCACCGCTGCCATCCCGGTGAATGCCTACCCTGTAACAGGTGGTTCGGCGACGGTATATGTAAGGGTACGGGATCTTGTAACCAGGTGTGAAATTGTCAAACCATTGCAGCTGGTAGTTGAAGAATATGCTACAGCAGCACAACCCGTAGATTCAACACTTGAAGAGTGTGATACCGACGGCATAAATGACGGCTTGTTTGTATTTGACCTTACCCAAATAGAAGCCGAAGTGCTTGGCACACAAAACCCGGCAGACTTTACAGTAACCTATCATACCGATCCGGCAGAAGCTGAAAATGGAGATAATCCGATACCAGACCCTACCGCTTTCCATAATACCCAGCCGGATATGCAACCGGTATGGATAAGGGTCGTGAGCAATACCTCTATTGGAGAATGTGATGCTATTGTAGAAATTAAGGTAGTCGTGAATCGCCTTCCTGAGCCTGTTATCAAAGGCGGTACGATCTGTGTTGACAAATCCACCGGAGCCGTAGTAAGGCCACTAGTAATCGATACAGGGCTAACCATGGGAACCTTTGAGTGGAGCTATACCGATGAAAAAGGCCAGACCACAATCCTTGGAGAGACCGGCCCTGTACTCCTTGCGCAGGCCGCAGGCCAGTACACAGTAGTAGCTACGAGCACCGAAGGCTGCGTATCTGACCCTATAGCACCGGTAACGGTACTACAGAGCGGCCCTGCAGTTAAAACCGGCAGGGGCTATTATGTAACGAACTACTTCAGCGACAACCAGACCATCACGGTAACCATAGACGGTTACGGAGTATATGAATACAGCCTTGATGAAGGCCCATGGCAGGACAGCAATGTCTTTGACAATGTATCACCAGGCAGCCATACGGTAAGGGTAAGGGACACCAACCCTGACGGCTGTGGCGAAACCATACTTACAGGAGTGGATATTGTAGATTACCCGAATTTCTTTACCCCTAATGATGATGGTTTCAACGATTTCTGGAATGTTATAGGCCTGGATCAGCCGGATGCTAAAATCTACATTTTTGACCGTTATGGCAAGTTGCTAAAACAGATAAGTGCTGTTGGCAAAGGATGGGACGGTACGTACAATGGCGCAAAAATGCCGGCAACCGACTACTGGTTCACCGTTACCTACAGTGAATTTAACGGAACCATAACTGTTATAAAAGAATTCAGGGCACATTTTTCTCTTTTAAGATAAAAGCCGTAATTTTGAAAAGCATACTGCCCCGTTTATGAAACAACTCGCGTGCCTCCTACTACTGCTTACCACACTAAACATTTTTGCCCAAAAAGAAGCGAACAACTGGCACTTTGGCGTTTTTGCCAGCATTCATTTTGAAGACGACGGCAGCATTAACTCCCAAAACGGCAGTGCTATTGAAAGTAACGAAGGCTGCAGCACCATCTCTGACAATGCGGGCAACCTGCTTTTTTATACCGATGGGCGCAATGTATGGGACCGCAACAACCTGCTTATGCCAAATGGCAATTATAATGCGGGTACAGGACTTTTTGGCGATCCATCGAGTACACAGTCAGGTGTGATAGTTCCTAAAAAAGGCGACCCTAATATTTACTATATCTTTACTGTAGACGAGCCGCATCATCAAAACGCAGCGGCATACCCTAACCAGTTTACCGGCCCTTACGAAGATGGAGCCACTATTCCGGGTCAGGATGACGGGTTTAATAACGGCTTCAACTATTCTATAGTAGATCTTTCGGTTACCGGTACTAACGGCAGCATTGGCGATGTGGTTACGCGAAACACCCATCTTGTTACCTACAACCCTGCTGATCCCGAACAGATTAAATATAAATGTTCTGAAAAGGTAACAGCTGTAAAAAACAATACAGGAACCGGTTATTGGGTAATAACTCATTTTATCGATACCTTCTATGCCTTTGAAGTTACGTCTGCAGGGGTAAACGCTACCCCGTCTACAACGGTTATAGCTCCTCTGGTTCCGGTTTCGGGATACAGAAGAAACAGTATTGGCTGTATAAAAGCTTCTCCAAATGGCAAAAAAATAGCCATTGCCCATGTACAGATCTCTACGCAGACAGGGCAAACCGACAATAATAATACCGGTGCTGCCTGGCTCTATGACTTTGATAATGCCACGGGGCAGCTTTTAAACCCTATAGAGATTAGCCAGAATACCATGCCCTATGGTGTCGAATTTTCGCAAAAATCCAAAAAGCTATACGTATCATACGATAACGGATTTAATGCAAACGGCGTAGTACAATACGACCTGCTCAGCACTGACATCCCTGCATCGGGAGTACAGGTAGGCGTTACAGCACAATCGGGTACGCTTCAGCTGGGGCCTAACGGAAAAATCTACCGGGCTGTGGTTAATAGCCGGTTTCTTGATGAGATCGCTTTTCCCGAAGAAGACGGCATGAATTGCTCTTATACCACCAATGCTGTTACGCTAAATACCGGAACCTGCTTTTTTGGCCTGCCGCATTTTATTACATCTTACTTTGCAGTGAATATTGTTGCCACTAAAAAATGTTTTGGTGACCTTACCCATTTTGAACTTGATACGGATGTTAATTTTGATTCGGTTTCATGGAATTTCGGTGACGGACAAACTAGCCCAGCTTCGTCCGTGGCCACGGGAGAGCACACGTATACCGCAGCCGGTACCTATACCATCGTAGCCACGGTAACCCATTTGGGCGAAATACATACCGAAACTACTGAGATCACCATCACCCCTACCCCTGTTGCCAATCAGGCTGCCAACCTTCAGCAGTGCGACCTGGACAATGATGGGCATACTATTTTTGACCTTACACAAAACGATTCGGTTATACTGGGAACGCAGATCAGCAGCGAAAACGTAATTAAATACTTTAAAGATAAAAGCAGCGCCGATGCCAACACTGCGCCAATAATCAATGCTGCTGCCTATACCAACACCACTAATCCGCAACGGATCTATGCCCGTATACACAACAGCATCAATCCCGAATGTTATGAGATCAGTACCTTTACACTGTCCGCTTTAGACAGCCCTACTACAGATAAAATAGTACAGGAAACACTATGCCTTAACGACCCTTTGGGATTAACCCTTACCGCAGTATCGAGCAACCCGGCATCGTACCGCTACCAATGGAGCACAGGCGACACGACTTCTAAAATAACACTATTTGAAGCCGGTAATTATAATGTTACCATAACCAACCTGGCAGGCTGCAGCACAGCAAGGACATTTATCGTAACAGCATCTGATGTTGCCATTATTGAAGACATCATTATCAACGACTTTCGCAATAACAACACTGTTACCGTTATGGCGGTACCGCCGGCCGGTGTAGAAACTACATACCTGTATAGCCTTGACAGTCCTAACGGGCCTTTTGAGGAGTCTAACCTTTTTGAAAACGTAACTTCAGGGCCTCACACAGTATATGTAAAGGACAGACGTGGCTGTGGCATAATTTCTAAGGAAATCACCGTACTGGCCAGCCCAAAATTCTTTACGCCGAATGGCGACGGCACAAACGACACCTGGAATATTATTGGTGTTAATTCGTTCTTTTACCCAAACAGCAAAATATACATATTTGACCGCTACGGAAAGCTGCTTGCCGATATAGACCCAAAAGGCAATGGATGGGATGGCTATTTTGAAGGCCGCCAAATGCCATCAACCGATTATTGGTACGTAATAAAACTCGATAACGGGCGCGTTATCAAGGGGCATTTTAGTTTGATGCGGTAATATAACATAGTTCAAAAAATAACAATAATTTAACACGTAAAATTCACACCTTGTATTGGGGTGCTATACTCCTATTTTACTGGTTAAAACATTTTGAAAGCATAAAAATATTTATCAATATTTTGAAAATGAAACTCCGGCTATAGTAACAAGTAAGTTTTTATGCACATAATTTAGTAGTATTGTATTGAATATTATAAAGATATTTAAACAAGCAACCAATTAATACTACTAATATGAAAAAAATCTCTTTACTATTTTTTATGCTCTTCTACTGTATGACTTATAGTCAGATAAAAGTTGACACAATATGGAAAAGCCAAATAAATGCAATTTTTGAGAATATTGATAAAAGCCGCGTACCAACAGGCGTCCTTTTAGACTATGCAATGGAATTTACCAACGTAGCTGCCTACAACGGTACAATTACAGATAGTACCGAAGTTTCAGCAACTATTCTTGGTAACATCTATAAAACGCTACTGATGGGTAAAGTGACAAGTGATACTATTAACTTCCCTACATTTAAAAATGTCGCAAAAAAGTGGGCTTACACTAGGCATGAAAGTAATCCTGATGACAAGAATGTAATAATACTAAGCGGGCTTTTATATGAATATGCAAAACTTGATCCCGATGCTTACCAAGATGGTAAAATTGATGTTATCAATGATAAATATTACGACAAGTATGTAGATGGCATATTACAGAATCCTTACATTACTTCTAAAACATTTGCTGTAGCAGCACCTGTAAAAAAAATTAACGGTTTAGAGATTAATGTAAAATTACCTGAAAACCTCTTTCTTTCCAACATGGAGAGGAAAGACATTAAAATGGAGGCCAACTTTAATGATGGCAAAGGGTATCAACAAATACAATTTGACCAGCTGTTAACTGTTGTATATACTGAACCTGGGACGAAAACATGGACTTTAAAATTTACTAAAGGGGCTGAAATATTTGAGTCAAATCTTACCATGAATGTTTTTGATGGTATTACACCCCCGACAAAAAACTTTTCACTACAAGGAGCCAAGATAAGAATAGACTATGCCCCATCCCACAACAACCAACTGATAAAGCCCCTTATCGTAGCCGAAGGCTTTGATCCGGGAAGCATATTAACGCCCGAAATAGCAGGTGGTGATAGATCATTAAATACTTTCAAAAATAGCTTAATTAACTCAGGTGATTTAACTGCATTATTAGATGGTGTTAATCAACAATACGACATAGTTTATATTGACTGGAAGAATGGCGTAGATGATATAAAGAAGAACAGCAAAGTATTGAGGGATATTATTATATGGGTAAACCAGCAAAAAGTACTTTTTGGCAGCGTCCACAAGAATGTATTACTAGGACAAAGCATGGGCGGGCTAATAGGGCGCTATACCCTTGCTAAAATGGAAGAAGATGATGAATTGCATGATGTCAGGCTATTCATTGCCCACGACTCGCCTATGCAAGGTGCCAACACTCCTCTAAGCATACAGTATCTCTCAAGGCATATGTATAATGAATATGTTGGAGCTCCTATTTTATATGGTGCCGTTGAAAATATCATTCCCGGAATACTTTCTTATATAGACTTTATGCTCTTAGGTTCTCTCAATATTGCCTTCCCGTCTATAGAAGATGCTCTTACTCTTGCAGATACTCCGGCAGCTCTTCAGATGAATTATCAATATGTAGACATCAACGGCAATCCTACCCTTGCTCCCCATGTGATCTGGCAAACCGAATTTGATGCTATGGGCTATCCTGAAGATAGCAGGAATATTGCCATATCTAACGGCAATGAATGTGCTCCCGATAATGGTTTTAATGCAGGAGATGATCTGATAAATATTGATGACGACCATAATCCCGGTTTTTGGGGTGACTTGCTGCATATGCTGATTACCCCCACAATAGGTGTACTCGCAAATGACTTTACGCTTAGCTTACTTGGCCTGATCCCCGGCTCCAGCAAATATTTCTTTGATTTTGATGTAAGGTCGAATCCTGATTTTGACAATCAAAACAGGCTGGTGTACCATGGTAAAATTCAATACAGGAAAAAGTTCTTATGGTTTGGCCCAAATATTACCCACACTTTGACCGAAGACAACGGATGGGCTCCTAATGAACCAGGCTATCATCCATTCGATACATATTCAGGAGGTATTAACGATATTGGCGAAATTATAGAAGATTATCAGCAATACCTGCCATCCAACACCTTGGTTAACCCTGTTTATGGTTTTATACCCGTGGTAAGTTCTCTGGATATACATCGTAATAAAACCCAAGTAATGCAGAATGATTACAGGCTGCATTACAGCGGGGCTGGTCTACCCGATCCCAATCTGCATTCTGGATTCGATGCCTTTATCGTTGGATTTAATGAATTTGACGTCACTTTTCAGCAGAATTTTTCTCACATTTCCTTTCAGGCAAGAAATGGTAACTGGCTGGCCAATGAACTTAATGATAATAATGACAACACAATACTGAATTGCGCTTATATCTGTGATTCTGAAATAAAGGGACCGGAAGAATTCTGCAGTACATCGACATATTTAGCTGGGGCCGGGGCTAACTCATATCTATGGACTATAGTAAACGGAACTTCAATCGCTGCAATACCACCCGGCAAAAATACCGGAAGATCTGTATCTGTCGTTGCTATGGGAACAGGATGGATAACATTAAGAGTAAACTATACCGGAAATTGCGGCACAAGAGTTGTGACCAGGCAGATTTATATCGGAACAGCACTACCAATACTGGGACCCGTTTCCTGTGCAGACCACAGCAGTGCTGCCGATGAATGCACCGCTTTTGCCTCTATGCCATTGAATGTGCCGGTACCTTTATTTGTAACAGGTCCGGGTATGGAAGGAGCTTCAAGCTACGACCATGAATGGGTTAAGGTTTCCGGAGATTTTATTTTTGTCCCAAGTTCCTATCCTCAGCACAGCGATGCACAAAATATGGGTACGAAAGCCTATGGTAAATATGGAGTGATTTTCAGGAATGGAAATGGTACAGAAATAGTCTTTAAGGCCAGGATAAAAAACGGGTGCGGATGGGGTCCATGGAAAACTTTTCATGTTTTTAATACCCAAAGTAACTTTATGATGGTGAATGAGGAAAGCAGCCTTTCTGACCAAAAACAGTATATATATTATATTTATCCTAATCCTGCAAATGATATACTTAATATTACGCTGCTTGATGAGAACCTGAAGCCGCAGGACGAAGCAATAATTTCAGGCGAACTTTACGATCTTTCTAATGTACTTTTAAGGACAATAAGTATAACAAGCCCTACTGCAACAATGAATGTGCAGGGTATAGCACCGGGCATTTATATATTACGTATAAATGTAAATGGAACCATAGAAAGCCATCAAGTGGCTATTCACTAAATGCATTAATACGGTATGGTCATTATTTAGCCATGCTGTATTAATTAAAGTTATTTAACTTTATAAAAAAATCAATATGCAAAAATTATTTTACATTATACTATTGACAACGGCACTGTCAGCCTGTAATAAGAATGATGATTACACAAGCAGCTCTCCCTTACCCCCAGCAACACAGACAGGGAAAAATATACTTGCCTGTAAAGTAGATGGAAAAAGCTTTATTCACAAAGGATCACTAATCAATTGTTTTTATCAACTTGTTGATGGGGAATATTATTTTGGAATCTCTGGCGAAAATAATGGTAACAATCCAATGGGTATACACCTGGGAACATTTAACAGAACAATTTCAGAAAACGAAATATTAATATTAAGTGATAGAGCCAACGGTAATACATGGGGAGCAGGCTTCTTCAACACTTCCGAGGTAGACGGGGAAAGTTCCTACACTAATTCCGAATACACCGGCGAGCTTCACATCACTAAATTTGATCCTGTGACCCATATTGTTTCCGGAACATTTTGGTTTGACGTACAGCATCCTGTTACCGGAGAGCGTGTTGAAATAAGAGAAGGTCGTTTTGATGCAAAATACGGAGGATAGCCATGAAAAAGACATTCTACTTTCTCCCATTTTTACTCTGCTTTATGGCATGTGAGAAAAACGATGACGACAGTGGTGATAGCCTGCCTGAAGCAACACAGACAGGCATTGGCACTTTCGCCTGCCATATTGATGGAAAATCATTTATAGATCCGTCAAATCAGTACTTCAATTGTGCATACCAAAATGTAAACGGTGATTATTATTTTGAAATTACGGCAGAAGACAAGAACTATAAAAACACCACCATTCCATTGTCAATCCATTTGTATGCAAAGAAAAAAAAATTGGAAGAAAACAAAACTTATATACTTACAAATCGAGATGATGGAAATGTAACCGGAAGTGCATTATTTTCTTCAGATAATAGCTTTTCTCTTCAGGAAACAAACCCCGAATATACCGGTGAGCTAACCATTACCCGCTTAGGTACATACGACGGTAAAAATATTGCTTCCGGTACGTTTTGGTTTAATGTAAAACATCCTAAAACAGGTGATACCGTTAAGGTTAGGGATGGAAGATTTGACACATTATTTATTAGATAAAAGCGAATTGATTTTGTTGCAGGTTTCTGCCATTCCTATTGAAGCGAAGCGGAACAGAGGAATCTCAAAAAAGGATTATTCCCAGGATCTCTGCGCTGTCGAACAGAAGTGTTTAACAGACTGGCAAAGCAAATGACTAAATGCATAATAAAAAAAGTCCCGCAATTGCGGGACTTTCTGTATCTATAAATGCCTGACAAAACTGTCAACCATTAATTAAGCGATTTTAAAACGCTTCCTGTCAGTTTCTGTAAGATAGATTTTACGTACACGTAAGCTTTTTGGCGTTACTTCTACGTACTCATCTTTCTGGATGTACTCTAATGCCTCCTCAAGAGAGAAGATGATTGGAGGAATGATTCTTGCTTTTTCATCATTTCCTGAAGAACGTACGTTAGACTGTTTTTTCATCTTCGTTACGTTAACAACCATATCATCGCTACGGCTGTTTTCTCCAATAACCTGACCTTCATAAATCTCGTCGTTAGCATTAACGAAGAATTTACCACGATCCTGTAATTTATCGATAGAGTAAGGAATAGCCTTACCGTTTTCCATAGAGATTAATGAACCATTGTTACGTCCCGGAATTTCACCTTTGAAAGGTTCGTAACCGATGTAACGGTGTGACATGATCGCTTCACCTGCAGTAGCTGTAAGCAACTGGTTCCTAAGTCCGATGATACCACGTGATGGAATATTAAATTTAACGATCATACGCTCTCCTTTAGCCTCCATTGAAAGTAATTCTCCTTTACGGATCGTTACAAATTCTACAGCACGGCCAGAAAGAGTTTCTGGTAAGTCAATTGTTAATTCTTCGATTGGCTCACATTTTTTACCATCAATTTCTTTGATGATAACCTGTGGCTGTCCAATTTGCAATTCGTAACCTTCTCTTCTCATTGTTTCGATAAGAACCGATAAGTGAAGTACACCACGACCGAAAACCATGAATTTATCAGCAGAATCAGTTTCACCTAACTTCATTGCTAAGTTTTTTTCTAATTCTTTGGTCAGACGATCTCTGATGTGACGTGATGTTACAAATTTTCCTTCTTTACCAAAGAAAGGTGAATCATTGATCGTGAACAACATACTCATTGTTGGTTCATCGATAGCAATTGTTTGTAGTGCTTCCGGATTTTCAAAGTCAGCGATAGTATCACCAATTTCAAAACCTTCTACACCAATGATCGCACAGATATCTCCCGCAACTACTTCCTGTACTTTTTTACGGCCAAGACCTTCAAAAGTATGTAGTTCCTTAATTCTTGATTTAATCACAGTACCATCTCTTTTTACAAGAGAGATAGGCATGTTTTCTTTTAGTATACCTCTTTCTAAACGACCGATAGCGATACGTCCTGTAAAGGCTGAAAAGTCAAGAGAAGTTATAAGCATTTGAGGCGTACCTTCTGATACTTTTGGAGCAGGGATGTGCTCAAGTACCATATCAAGAAGAGGCTCAATGTTTTCAGTCTGTTTTCTGAAGTCTGTAGACATCCAGTTATTTTTTGCCGAACCGTATACTGTAGGGAAGTCAAGCTGCCACTCTTCAGCACCAAGTTCAAACATAAGGTCAAATACTTTTTCGTGTACTTCTTCCGGAGTACAGTTTTCTTTATCTACCTTATTTACAACCACACATGGCTTAAGGCCAAGGTCGATCGCTTTTTGAAGCACGAAACGTGTTTGCGGCATTGGCCCTTCAAAGGCATCAACTAACAGCAATACACCGTCGGCCATGTTAAGTACACGTTCTACCTCGCCACCGAAATCGGCGTGACCCGGGGTATCAATAATGTTGATTTTAGTTCCTTTGTATTGAACCGAAACGTTTTTAGAAGTAATTGTAATACCTCTTTCACGCTCAAGGTCGTTATTATCAAGGATAAGGTCGCCTGTGTTCTCGTTGTCACGGAACAGTTGACAATGGTACATGATTTTGTCAACAAGGGTAGTTTTACCGTGGTCAACGTGGGCAATGATCGCAATGTTTCTAATGGACTCCATTATATATTTTTTTTGAAGGTGCAAAGGTACACATTATTTTGACAAAAAAAACATTAGTTATGAGCAAGTTAGCTTTTTTTCACTCCAAAATTCACTCTTCAAAAGACGGCTTTTGGCAACATTCTCTTCAATAGGGCTGATTTGCCATCATATTCTCAATTTCTAAAGCAAAATTCAATAAAAAGCACCAACTTATTTCTTAAAGTTATTTACAAAAAAATAATATGCTTTTTCGAGTGTCGGAGTCCGAAGCCCGAAGTTAAAGACTAAAATTCCATTCTTTGCTGAACTCAATTTCGTAAAAAAGCACAAAGTGCAACATTAATTATATCGTATTGATTTTCAATACACTAAAAAATGCTATTTTTTTGCTAAAACTGCATTTTCAGAGACGTAAAGTGCAACAAAACATTGATTTTTTTCATACTTTTGTTTAACATAGGTATATAAAATGTCAAACAAAATAAAAAACATATTTACGATTAAAGACCTTGAGAACCTTTCGGGCATCAAGGCGCATACCATTCGTATATGGGAAAAGAGATATAACATCCTCGAACCCATGCGTACTGATAGCAATATTCGTTACTATGACATTCACAGCCTTCAGAAACTGCTCAACGTAAGTACACTAAATTCATTTGGGTATAAGATCTCTGTAATATCTAAAATGCCTCCTGAGAAGATTCCGGCATTGGTAAAAGAAATACTGTCAAACAAGAACATGGCCAATCATGTGCAGAATAATTTTAAGCTGGCCATGATGAACTTTGACTTACCTCTTTTTTCAGCTACTTATACCGCCCTGCAGCAGGAAAAATCATTCAGGACCATCTTTTACGAATACTTTCTTCCCTTGCTTGAGGAGGTTGGTTATCTCTGGCAAACCGGAACCATTACCCCTGCTCATGAGCATTTTATAAGTGCACTCATACGCCAGAAGATAGCAGCCAATACTGAAAAACTGCAGCACATACCTCCAACCAAAACAGATCGCATTTTTACACTTTACCTGCCTGAACAGGAAATACATGAGATCGGGCTTATGTTCATCAACTATGAACTGCTGCTGAATGGTTACCGCACTATTTACATCGGAGAAAGCATGCCGCTTTCGTATGTAAAAGATGTAAAAAAATATTTTGACAATGTAACCTTCATTACCTATGCCATTTCACAGCCAACTGTAGAGGACATCAACAAATACATAAAAAAGACGAGGGAAATACTTCTTGACGACGACACTTCAAAGCTATTTCTTTTCGGGAGGAATGCGCAGTACATTAGCCAGTCCCTTTTAGAAAACAATATAAAGATCTTTACCACCATTGGCGATTTTTCGGATACCCTTTAGTAAACACCAATTTGTTTAATGTTTATTAGTATTTCAGGAACAAAAAAGAGGGAAACATTAAAAACAGAAGCAAACCACTGAATATTAATTGATTAAAACGGAAATTAATATTTTCACTATTGGCTTATTTAGATGAATGTATTTCAGGTATTTTTATGACAGTAATAAAAATATAAATTCCAATAAATAACATCAAAATAAGAATCAACTCACATTTATGAAATTCCTGTTACCTTGCTTTTTTATAGTATCAGCTATACTACTTTCTACCGGCATGAAAAGACCTTATCCGATAAGTCAAAAAGCTACTATATTTCATGATTTCACAACCGATTCGGGGTACATTCTTAAACCTGAAGCGGAAAAGCTACTCTCACAAATAAAATATGACTCTGACTCTACAGAAGTAGAAGATGCTGCTGCCGGCATGGGCTTATATGATATTAAAATAACCGATACCATTGGTAAATTTTACCGAATGAATAATGGGAATCATCTTGCCTTCCTAAGTGACATCACACATCCTTATTGGAATGTGTTCGTCCTTTTAGAAATTACTCCTGAAGGCAAAGTACTGCAAAGCGAACTTTACAATGCCGGAATACATCAATGCTGCTGGAATGAAGGCCCTTTGGGATTTAAAAAATATGCAAATGGTTATTTTGGTACCATGTCTTGCGGTACAGGTTCCGGTCATTGTTCTTCCTATATCTACTTATTTAAGGATTTTGCACCGCAAGGAAATGGTATTTGCAGCTATTCATGGACCAGCTGGTGCCAGTTTACAGCCACGTTGCCGATAGCCTGTAATCTTAGCTCAACGATCGATATAAAAAATGATACTGTTACCATGCATTACACCCTGGAACACCTAAAAGAGCGCCGCAATGGTAAATACAAAGTAATTGACAAAGAGAAATTTGACATTAAATATGTAAAAAGAGAGCAGACATGGGTAGCATTAGACAGCACAAAAATTAGTGAAATCCCCGATTAACTTTTCTATTTGTCAATAATTTTAATTTATATATTTGGTGAACCAATCTCCAACTAATGAAAAATTTACTACTACTATTATTCTCTATTACTGCATTTGCCCAGTCTGAAATAATCTATAAAGGAGAACGCATCAATGCGCTTGATGCTGCCAATATGAAAACCGGGATATGGAAAGCTTATGATGAAACAAAAGATTTATTAATTACCTGTGTCTATGAAAATGACAAACCTGTTACAGAGACACGATACTATAAAAACACAAAACTTATTGCTGTTTATGACAACGTTGAGTCTTTTACTATCTATCATCGAAAAGATATTATAAAAGCAAAACTCTTAGAAAAGGAAAACAAAACCACGGTGCTTACAGACACTGAAGGAAAAGAGCTTGACAAAAATATCCAGGATTTCTTTTACCAAAACTGCCAGATAAAACCTATGTATTATGGTGGCGAAAAATTATTCCTTCACTACTTAGACACGAGCATAAACGAAAACATTGCCAAAAAAACAAATGGCAAAATGATAATTTCTTTTAAGATAGACAATAATGGTAATTTCGGAGGCGCCGAAGTGAAAGAAGGCCTTACTCCTGACCTGGACACTAATGCTATATCGGTTATAAAGAAAATGGCCCGATGGCAACCGGGACATCTTTATGGAAAATTTGTTGGTACAGGCTACAACATACCTATCAAGATCAATACAAATAATAAATGATTCTGCTAAGCAGAGGATTGTTCCTGGTTAGAATGACAATAAAAAATCCCCGCCAGGTGCCTGACGGGGATTCTTATCTAACTAATCTCAATTTAATATTTATTTCTTTTTCATTAAGTCCATAAGTGGCTGGAGCTGTCCTGAGTTCATTCCGCCTCTTTGCAGCAGGTTAACGATGGTCATCACATTATTTGGATTCATATCGTCACCCAAAACCCTCAGCACTCCCATTCCGGTGTCCTTATTGTGAAGAAATACCACAAACTCTTCGATGTGCTCCCCTTCACCTTTGGTATTTACCGAAACACCACCGCCTCCAAGGCTCATTTTCATAAGCTCATCATAATGATCTTCTTTCAGTACCGATTTGATATTTGCTTTTTCGGTATCAAATGTTTTAGCATTGTCGTTAGTCGCCTTAAAGATCAGCACATTAAGCTTATCAATAGATTCCAGCGCCTTTTCCTCGTCTGGGGTAAGCTTAAGCTTATCGGTCTTGATAAAGCTTTTGCCTATATCAATCGTTGAGAAATTCTTCGTTTCGCTTTTTTCTACAAAATATTTTTGCAGTGTAGGCTTCTGCTCACAGGCTGTAAACAGCAGCATAAGGACAGGGATATAAAAGTAACGTTTCATGGCTGTTATTTTTTAGAGGCCTTCTTAAGCGATGCTCCGCCCGGCAGTTGCATGTAATCTGTAAGGAAAGATATCTCGCTAAGGTCAAAATTACCGGTAAGCGACATCAGTACCGTACTCTCTTTTGCGCTTCCACCCTCCATGAACATCAATAGCTCTTTTACCTGAGATGAAGTAGCGCCCGACTTTACATAGATCTTAACTGTCCTGGTACCTTCATTCATTCGCATCAGCTCTTCAAGCGGGTATTTTTTCAGGTAACCGTCTACACTGCCTTTCATTTCAGAAACAATCTTGGCATTTGTCGTGGAAAATACTTTAAGGTTGTCCAGTTTCTTGATAAGATTAAGATATTGCTGTGCCGATTTATCTTTAGGGTCCATTTTTACGTTCCCCATCAGCTCAAACATTTTCTTATTCACTATTACCGCATCTACGCCATCTTTTTCAAACTTGTCAAACGCCGAAGTCGTTTGTGCAAGAAGCAGAGTAGGCAATACTGCCAGCAGTAGTGTGATCATAAACTTTTTCATCGTGTGATTTCTTTAATTGTTTTCTCTTTGTTTGGTGTATATATGCGGGCTTATTTTGCGCCCTTTTCGCCTTTCGGGCCTTTACAGCCTTTAAAATCCTGGAAATCCTTAATATCATTCAGGTTGATCTCTCCTGTGAAAGAAATGATTACCGACTCCTGTTTTCTCTGGCTATCTTCTATAACAACAAGGCCTTCCCTGATGATGCTTTCCTTACTACCCTGCTTTGCATATACCTTAACAGCAGAACCTTTGTCATTAAAGCTTAACAGCAGGTCAAGCGGATTAGACTTAAGATAATCGGCTACAGCATTGTTAAGCTGTTTTTTGTATTTCTTTTCAGCTGTAATGTATACTTTAACCTTCTCTATTTTACTGGCAGCATCCAGGTAACCTTTAGTTTTAGCTGTTCTGGCAGAATCCCCAAGACTCCCGAACATATCGAACAATTCTTTGTTCAGTGTCAGCGATTGTATACCTTCTACGCCTTCAAATTTAGCAAAAGCATCTTGTTGTGCAAACGTTACAAGCGGCAGGGCAGCCAGTAACAGGGTGATGATGAATTTTTTCATGACTTTTATTTTTTACGTTTTTCGTCTTTTTTTTCTTTGATGATTTCTTTTGTTGTTTTCTCGTATTCCTTGCCTACATTATGTACGCCACCCATACCAACATTTACATTGGTAGAAAGCATCTGAAGCGCTTTTTGCGTTTCCCTGAAGGCAACTTCGGGATCGTCATAAGTGCCCAGGTCTTCTTCTGCCGGCTGGGTATTGTAGAAAGTAAGCAGTCCACTGAACAGAACAACGCTTGCCGCCACCGATATCCATGCAGCATAACGCTTTTTGGTTTTTAATGGTAAGGCTTTGTCAAACTTTTGTTCGTCCTGCTTCGAAAAATACCCAAACATAGGCTTGTACTGCTCCAGGTGCGGCGCCACATCCGGTGAAGAAAAGTAAAGCTTTAAATCCTTTTCTTCGGCAATGGTAGTTTCTGCGTTAAAGTATTTCTCCAGTAATTTTTCAATTGCTCGTAATTCCATAGCTGTGTGTTTTTGTGAGTTGTTCCCTCAATGTTTTCCTTGCTCTCGAAAGCGCCACTCTCACGGCGGTTTCGTTCATGTCCATTATTTTGGCAATCTCTTCAAATTCATATTGTTCTATATCCCTCATCTGCAGTATAAGTTTCTGCTGTTCGGGCAGTGTTTCCATTATTTTCTCGACCCAGCTCATGCTGTCACGGTCTTCTGTCTGCTGTTGCAGCCCTGCCTGCCTGTCGGTATAGTTATTATGAACTATCCGCATCTCTGTAGCCCTTTTAGACTTGAGCTGGTCCAGGCAGTAATTTTTTGTCATGGTCATTGCCAGGGCTTCAACGCTTGAGTAAGACTCCAGCTTACCTTTGTTGTTCCACAGCTTGACCAGCACTTCCTGCGTCGCGTCCTCTGCCTCCTCGGTACTTATAAGCAACCGTTTTGCCAACCGGAAAACCCGGTCTTTAAATGGAGTGATGACTTTTATGAAATCTGACTGATTCATAATTGGCCTTTGGTTTGTTATTGGTTTATAAAAGGAAGACGAATAGTAACTATTTTTGTTACAAGCATATTAAAAATAATTAAATTTACGTTCTTTTACTAAACAAAAAATGCTGAATGAAAAAGATTAAAACCTTGTTAGCGTGTCTTTTAGTGACCGCTTTTGCTTTTCAGGGCTGTGAAGATATGGACGATAATGCCGTTCCTGTAAACGACTTTATATGGAAAGGGCTCAATCTTTACTACCTGTGGCAGGAAAATGTCCCTAACCTGGCCGATGACCGTTTTGCCAATCAGGAACAGCTTAATAACTTTCTGGAAGGCTATGGTTCACCCGAAAGCCTTTTCGAAAGCCTCCTGTACCGAAAGTTCCCTGACGGCTCAAGAGCCGACCGCTTTAGTGTGATAGTTTCTGACTTCCGCGTGCTGGAAAACACATTACAGGGAGTATCTACCAGTAATGGTATGGAATTTGGCCTTGTATATGCCGATGACAGTCAGACCACTATTTTTGGATATGTGCGCTACATACTTCCGGGAACAGATGCCGCCTCTAAAGATATTCGTCGTGGTGATATTTTTTATGCCGTTAACGGGACACAGCTTACACCTTCCAATTATGCCGACCTGTTAAACCAGCCTGCCTATACTCTTAGCCTTGCCGATATGGTTGATGAAGTAATTGTGCCTAACGGAAGAACAGTAGAACTTTCTAAAGCCGAGTATGCCGAAGATCCTGTATACAGTGTAAAAGTAATCGAAAACGGAGCCCACAAAACAGGTTACCTTATGTATAATGGCTTCTATAATAATTATGATGCCGGCCTTAACAATGCTTTTGGCGAACTCAAGGCCGCCGGTGTTACCGATCTTGTTCTCGACCTTCGTTACAACGGTGGTGGCTCTATAAGAACAGCTTCCTACCTTGCCAGCATGATTACCGGGCAATATACAGGGCAACTTTTTGCTAAGCAGCAATGGAACTCAAAACTGCAGGACTATTATGAGAGGAACAATCCGCAGGCACTGGTAAATCTTTTCTCAGATAAGCTAAGCGACGGATCAGCCATAAACCACCTTAATCTTAGCAGGGTGTATATCATTGCTACAGCCTCAACAGCTTCGGCAAGCGAACTTGTGATCAACTGCCTTAAGCCCTATGTACAGGTTACGCTAATTGGCGATACGACTGTGGGTAAAAACGTGGGATCAGTTACTCTTTATGATTCACCTGATTTTACCAAGCACGATGTTGACGGTAGCCACCGTTATGCAATGCAGCCTATTGTATTAAGAACTGTAAACAAAGATGGTTTTGGCGAATACAGCGCGGGTATAAAGCCGGATGTGGTACATAAAGAAGATTATTCCTTCATGGGAGTCATTGGCGATGCTAATGAACCGCTTCTTGCAGAAGCCCTGACAAGAATTAACGGAACAGCAAATCCTGACCGCAGAAGGACTCCTAAACTATTTAAAGGCTTTAAAGATAATAAGAGCATGCGCCGTTTTGGTAATGATATGTATTTAGAAGAGATGCCAAACGGTTCGCTGGGATTAGCAAAACAATTGCAATAGTATATTCATAAAAGTAAAAAAGCACCCATGATTTATGGGTGCTTTTTTTATATACAAATATCTAGATTATTGGACAACAATCTTTTTGACATCTCTCTGTCCATCAGATGAAAGTTCAACAAAATAAACACCGGGAATCAAATCTGAAACATCTATATCATTTAGTGTAAGAGTTTCGAGTACATTTCGTCCCGAGGCATCGTATAACCTTACGGTTACATTTTTTGCATAATCAAGCTTAACAGTAAGCCTGTTTGTTACAGGGTTAGGATAAATACTCAGGCCTCCAAATACAGCATTATTAAGGCCTAATGTGCCTGTATTGATAACCCCAACTCCGGCCAGATCAAACCCGGAAGAATAAAAAGGCGTTGGATACGGATCGTTTATCTTATTCCCAAAACTGTCATAAGTTGCATAAGCGTCTTCTAAAGACCCCACAACATCTATAAGTTTTACATGGGTAACACTGTTCTTATTTAGCAGATCGTTATCCGGAATATCAGACAGGTCAAATGGAGTTCCATAATCTGCCCTGTATTTACCGGCAAGATTATTAAGATTCCTGGCGTCAAGCAAACCAAAACCGCCAATTGGAGTTTGTGCCTGCGTCTCGCTGTGTGACGGAAACCTGAAATAATTTGTCCCGTCAGAACTAACTTCTACAAATGCCAGTTCAAGAAAAGTATCTGAACCATTCTCAAAAACAGCAAAATCAAAACCTTCGCCATTCCCAATAGGAGCTGCAAAAGTTATCACTGCCGTACCGGCATCGCCAAGGCTCACTGCATCATTGTCCGGCATGCCTGTGACAGTCTCCGGATTCCCATAACTCGCATAATTACTGCCGTTATGAGATATCGAAGGATCTGAGATCTGTACATACCCCCTTACAACCTGCACATTAGTAGCCCATGACACAAACACATTACTGTCTTTGTGTATGGCTGTGCTTCCGTCATCACCCGCTTTCGGTGGATAAGACAGCTGCGCATTTGCCAGACAGGCTGTAAAAAGGCTGATATACAAAAATCCTTTATTCATTATTGAACGATAAATTGCTTAACGCTCTTAGTATTCTCTATAGTGATCTCTGCAAAATAAGTTCCTGCCGGAAGTTGAGATACATTGATACCAGTGGCTGTGTACTGCGCCTGGTCTGCAACTGTTCTTCCCGTCAGGTCATAAAGTTTTACAGTAGCGCTTTTGTCTGTATTAACAAATAATACATCTGATGCAGGGTTAGGATAAATGCTTACAGTAAGTGCATTGAAACCATCGTTGCCTGCAACTGCTGAAGCCGATTTACAGATGGCGTTTGGAAGTTTGCCTACGTCATATTTCTGGCCAAACACCCCATCAACATCATACATAAATACATCTCCTTCTGACACGTAATCTACAGCATCTGCAACATATATCTTTCCATCTACGATATCAAAACCGTAAACACCATATACATCCTGCGGAGTAATGGTAAAAAATGCTGTTTCAGGAAGTGTAGTCGCTGTCAATGCCATTCTGTAAACGTTATCTCCCTCTGTGTAAAAAAAGTTATCGCCTCCAAGCTCAAGATTGCCTGGATGTGCATTATCCGAAAAATTGATAGTCTGCACAACAGTGTTATCAACAAGATCTATCTTATGGAACGAACCTGACGTTTCTGCCTGGCTCCAGCTTGGCTTACCGCCACAAAGCACATAAAGGAATCCGTCTTTTTCAAGGATAGAGTTTGGTACATCACCAACAGTTATAGTTGTTTCAACAGAATTTGTTGCCGGATTAATGACAGACACCTTAGTACCAAAACCAAAACCTCCCTGATGTGCAACATAAAGCTTATCTCCAACAGTAATTATTCTTTCAATACCGCCTTCAAGCGCTATCGTAGTCTCTATAGTATTAGTTGCAGTATTAATTACAGCCACATAATGACCTGTTTCTGAGCCATCACCCCAACAGGTAACATAAGCTTTAGTACCGTAAAAAGCAATGTATCTTGGGTTAGTAAGGCCTTCTTCTATAGAAGCTTCTTCTAAAAATGTCTCTGCATTAACAACCACAAGTTTGTTAGAGATATTAAGTACAATATAAGCTTTACCATTATTAAGCGCTAAGCTTTGGGCTGTATCACCCAGGGCTGCTCCGCCATTAGCTGCACTAAAAATACCATTCTGAACTACACCGCCCTTAATAAATGATACATTCGAATTGTCAGTACCTGCATTTCCTTCATTAAGAACCAGGATACCGTCTGTGTATTGTGCCGATGCCGACAGGAATGATGCTGCAAATACAGCCGATAGTAAAAATTTTTTCATTAGTTATAGTAGTAATTAATCATTAAAGAAGAAACCTGAAGGCAATAATCCTACAGTATATGTATTTGTAAGGCTCCCTGTAGCAGAATAAACAAACACTTTACCCGGGGTTTTATAGTCTCCGGCATCACCAATATAGATATGTCCATCTTCTACAGCAAAAGCGTAAATACCATAAACACCCTGATCAGTTGTCGTAAACAAAGGAGTAGAAGGCAATGTCAATGATGAAAGCGGAGTTGTGAATATACCGTTATCTACAGTATAGAAAATATTGTTATCTTCTATAACAAGGTTAGACGGGTGTGCAAGATCAGTAAATGCTATAGTTTTTGTTACTGTATTATTACTTAAGCTTATAACATCAATCTGCCCGGCTGTTTCAGTCCCTCCCCATGAAGGCATACCATTGCTTAATACATAAAGGTTACCGTTTTCTACCTCAAGAGAACCCGGCACATTTCCTACAGTTATGGTTTTTGTAACTGAATTGCTTGCTGCCTCAATTACACTAACTGTATTTCCGTAGCCGTAACCACCTTTATGAGCTACATAAAGTTTACCGTTTTCTTCAACGATCCTTTCAGGACCTTCAGCAACCGGGATTGTAGTACCTACATTGTTAAGCGCAAGGTTAATAACCGCAACATAATCATCGGTAGTAACGGTAGCATCACCCCAACAGGTAACATAAGCTTTGCCATTTGCAAAAGCAATATATCTTGGGTTTGTAAGGCCGCTGCTGATAGTTGCTACTTTGGCAAAAGTGTAACGGTTAACGATCTCTATCTTGTTAGACACATTAAGCACTATGTAAGCAAGATCTCCCTCAAGGCCAATATCCTGTCCGGTATCACCTAAAATATCACCATTGTTTACATTAGCGAATATATTATTTTCCACTACCGCGCCGGCAGCATCCGAAAGAAAAGATATCGATGCATTTCCTTTACCAAAATTACCCTCGTTAAGGATAAGCATACCATTATCATAAGCTCCTGATGGCTTGTTGTTCGAGTCATCATCGCTACATGATACAAACAATAGAGAACCTGCAACTGCAGTTAAGATTAGTTTGTGTAGTTTCATATTTATTAAAAATTAAAATTAAGATACATGTTATAATTGCGTCCCGGCATAGGCCTTACCTCATAGGCCAGGTATTCCTGGTCCCACAGGTTATTTACCTGTACACCTACATCGATGCCTTTCAGCACTTTAAAAGTATACTCCGCGCCTACCGAGCCTACGTTATAAGGATCAAGGCTGTAGCTATTGTCGGCAGTAGTAAATACTTCTCCGTTAAACAGATGCCTATAATACACCGATGCCCTCTTGTAGCTATAAGCCAGTGATGCAGTAGCTTTGTGCAGCGGCACGTAGATAAGCTGGTCATCTGACCCGTCTTCGCGCGATATAGTATAGGCATAAGTCCCGGTTATACTGATATGGCCTGCGCCTATTTTTTTGTTCCAGTTAAGCAATGACTCAACACCATAACTTTTGGCCTTCCCAACATTTCCCGGACTCCAAATGCCGTTTGTGCCGGGTGTCCAGCGCAGCATGTTTGTCATATCTATATAATAGCCTGTAACACTCAGCATGAAGCCCTTAAACTTCAGCACATTGCCAATCTCCCCCTGATAAGAACTTTCGGGCTTCAGGTCAGGATTACCACTTCCGGTCCAATACAGGTCGTTGTAGGTAGGAATTCTGAAATTGCGGGATGCATTTAGCCTTATGGTATAAAAACCGGTAACATCGATTTCGGTTCCTGCAGAGAAGAGCACAGGGCTTTCATAACTTTCGGTAAGTTCTTTTCGAACTCCCAGCTCATACCTGAGCCTGTTGGTTAGAGCGTGCTTCATCAGCAGGCTGGCAGAACCGATATCCCTTTTTTTATTAATGATATCTGATCCCTCTCCGTTATTATGGGTATAATCCAGTATGGTATTCAGCTTTATGGCTTCGGAAACATCATAGGTAAGGTCATATCGTGCTATATAGGTCTTTATGTTGCCAAAAGAATAGATATCATTCTTATAATTCTCGAAATATTTGTATTTTTCATACAGGTAAGCACCTTTAAGCCTCGACGTAAATTTGCCATAGTAACCGCTCCACTCTACAAGGTTACGGGCATCGATAGACTGGTATTTGCTTCGTGAAGGTGCAGCCAGAGTGCCCGAAAAATGCCTTTCCCCATCAAACAGATAACTGTAAAAACGAATTATATTTTTAGGATTCAGCTTGTAAGCCATACCCACATTAAGGCTTGTATTGTAGTATTGTCCGTTCTCATTGGTCTTATTCGTCCCCGGATACCCATAATCATTGTCAGAACTATTGCGGCTGATGCTGGCATTAGTACTGAAATCATCGGTTGCGGCATCTACACGGTAATTTATCCCTATGGTTTTATAGTTTCCATAATCAGTACGCAGGCTGTTGTCGAACCTGTTTCCAAAAGCAAGGTCATTATTCAGGTGGATGCTGCCCCCTATTGCGCTGCTTCCGTAGGCCACGCTGCCACCACCGGCCCTCACGCTGATGTTGTTGAAATCTCGAGTATTAAGCACATTAAAGTCAGTTTGGCCGTTAAGCTGCGAATTAATATTGATACCATTCCATACCACAGCTGTTTGCGAAGCCGTAGTACCACGAAAAGATGGAGAAGACACCATCCCGAGTCCGTTTTCCTTGAAATAGATATTCGTATTGTAATTAAGCAGTGAAGTTAATGATGCTGCATTCCTGCCGATAACAGAATCATTGAGCTTTTGTACCGACTGTGAATCAGAAAAATCGCGAAGCTGCGTATCGGATATAATTACTTCAGTAAGGGCAATAGTATCACTCTGTGCCGACAGGTAGTGGCACATTAGTAGCAATATAGGTAAAATGAATTTTTTTAGCGTCATAATTCGCAAGCCTTTTTTCCCGAAAGCCCGATATTAGTTATACTAAGGCAGGTCTCCTGGCTTGCGTACTGTTGTTTCCCTTCCCGTTACGCAATGGCGCACAGTGGTTTGTAGTTTACAACAGCCTCCGCCTCAACGACGGATAAGCTTACAGTTGCGGGAACAGCTCAGGTATTAAACCTGATTCCCTTTTAATGTGATATTCTTATAAAAAACATCACAACCTTAAGTGCTGCAAATATAGTATTATTGTTGATATAATAAATTTATACATTTGCATCTGTTGAATATTTTTTATGAAAAACACATTTTATCTCTTACTTTTTGTAGTATTTGCAATGGCAGGCTGCAAAAACGACCAAAAAGCCGAAACGCACAAAAATACTAATGCAGTAAATGCCATACAGCATGCACAGGGATTACAAATGTACCGTTATGACGGTTACACCGTTGTAAAAGTGAGCAATCCGTGGCCCGATGCAAAAGAGGTTTTTACTTATGTTATGCAAAAAAAAGGAGGCATAATTCCTGACAGCCTTAAACAGTATACTACCGTTCAGGTACCGCTTAAAACCGTAGTGGTAACCTCAACAACTCACATCCCATCGCTGGAAGCTCTTGGCGTAGTAAACACACTTGTGGGCTTTCCCGGAACGGACTTCATTTCGTCAGAGAAAGTGAGAAGCCGTATTGACAGCGGCAAAGTAAAAGAGGCCGGCGCCAACGAAAGCCTTAATACCGAAGTGATGATCGACCTTGCCCCGGAAGCAGTTGTAGGCTTCAGTATCAGCAGTAATAACAAATCGCTGAACAGCCTTGAAAAAAGCGGACTTAAAGTATTATATAACGGCGACTGGACTGAGCAAACGCCTTTGGGTAAAGCCGAATGGATAAAGTTCTTCGGGGCGTTATACGATCAGGAAGACAAAGCCGACAAGCTGTTTTCCGACATCGAAAAAGGTTATAAAGAAGCCCTGAAACTCGCGCAAAAAGCTACTACAAGACCTACAGTATTAAGCGGTGCCATGTTTCAGGACCACTGGTACCTGCCTCAAGGCGGAAGCTGGGCTGCACTATTCCTGAAGGATGCAAAAGCGGATTATCTTTGGGCCGACTCTGAAGGCACGGGAAGCCTGAACCTTTCCTTTGAAACGGTACTTGACAAAGCAGAAAATGCCGACTGCTGGATAGGCCCGAGCCAGTTTACAACCTTTAAGGAAATGACCGATGCCAATCCGCATTATGCGCAGTTTAAAGCATTCAAGACAAAAAACGTATATTCGTACAGCAGTAAAAAAGGGGCTAAAGGCGGACTTATTTATTATGAACTGGCTCCTAACCGCCCTGATCTTGTACTGAAAGACCTGATAGCTATACTGCACCCTGAATTGCTGCCGGGTTATCAAACCTACTTTTTTGAAAAACTAAAATAAAACCCCTTGCATAACCAAAAGAGGAACATAGCGCTTTTTACCATACTGGGCATCGCTCTTGTACTGGCCTTTTTGCTGAACCTTAGCCTGGGTTCGGTAAAGATTCCGTTTACAGATGTCGTACATAGCCTTACAGGCGGTGAAACCTCTAAACCTGCCTGGGATTATATCATAGTGCATTATCGTTTGCCAAAAGCCATAACAGCACTACTTGCTGGTATGGGGCTATCCGTAAGCGGATTGCTGATGCAGACGCTTTTTCGCAATCCTCTTGCCGGACCCGATGTGTTGGGACTGAGTTCGGGAGCAAGCCTTGGTGTTGCTTTCGTAATACTGGGAGCAGGCATTTTACCGGCAATCCTTGCCGGGTTTTTCCTTTCTCCCTATGGGATTGTATTGGCTTCGACTGCCGGAAGCTTTCTTGTATTGCTCGCTATACTTGTCGTGTCGCAACGATTGAGAGATACCATGGCCATACTCATCATAGGGCTTATGTTCTCAAGCTTTACAGGAGCAATCGTGGGTGTACTTACCTTTTTCAGCACTTCAGAACAATTACAGAAATTCACGTTCTGGTCGTTAGGCAGCCTTGGTAATTTAGCGTGGGAAGATATTATTATACTGCTTGTTGCCTGCTTGGTTGGGTTGTTGCTGTCTGCTCTTTGCATAAAGCCCCTCGATGCCTTATTGCTTGGCGAACGCTATGCTAAAAGCATGGGTATCAACTTCAGGAGAACACGATTCATAATCATACTGGCAGCCAGTCTGCTAACGGGAACCATAACTGCTTTTACAGGGCCTATTGCCTTTGTGGGGCTTGTGGTTCCGCATATTGCCAAACTGGTATTTAAAACCAGCAGCCACCTTATCTTGTATGCAGGAACATTACTAACAGGAGCCATCATATTATTGGTTTGCGATACATTTACCCAAATGCCGGGTAGCGAATATGTATTGCCCATCAACGCTATAACATCCATTATTGGTGCGCCGATAGTCATCTGGCTGCTGATGCGCAAACATAAACCGGTATAATCATGGGAAAGAACATCATATTATCGGCACAGCATCTCGGTATTGGTTACCATCATAAAAAAAAGGTAGATACCATAGCAAAAGATATTGATCTGGCATTCGCCGAAGGAAGCCTAATTGCGCTCATTGGGGCAAATGGCATAGGCAAATCTACCCTGTTGCGCACCCTTACCGGTATTCAGAAACCAATTGCCGGTGAAGTGCTCCTTAATAGCAAGAACATAACATCTTATACCTCAGCTGGACTCGCACAAAACCTTGCCGTAGTACTCACCGAGAGCCTTCCGCCAAGTAATCTGAGCGTTTTTGAACTGGTGGCACTTGGAAGGCAGCCCTATACCAACTGGCTTGGTACCCTGAGCCCTGAAGACCTTGACAAGGTAAATGAGGCCATAACCCTGACACAAATTGAGGCTATTGCACACAAAAAACACTTTGAGATAAGCGATGGCCAACTGCAAAAAGTACTGATTGCACGGGCTCTTGCACAGGATACACCACTTATTGTACTCGATGAACCTACTACACATCTTGACCTTCAGCATAAGGTAAACCTCATCAGGCTGCTTAAAAAACTGGCGACAGAAACCGGTAAATGCATCCTCTACTCTACGCACGACCTTGACCTCGCACTGCAGCTTAGTGACGAAATTGTTGTAATGGCAGATGGAAATGTTATACAGGGCACACCTCAGCATTTGATCGAAAACAACATCTTCGACAGGCTTTTTAATGATAAAACAATCCATTTTGATGCGAAAAAAGGCGGTTTTACCGTAAATGGAGAATAGCTTTAACAAAAGCTAAACACAAATAAGCATTGTATTGATTAAATTTACGTAATAACACTAAATCTACTACAATGGCTAATCAGTTTTCATTAAGTTACCCCGGAGATAAAAAACAGCTTCTCGAAAAGATAAAAAACGCAGCAGGCGACAAAGGTCAGTTTGCCGGTGATGAATCGCAGGGCAATTTTGAAGGAGATACACCTCTGGGTAAATTTGCAGGTACTTATACCATAGACGGTGACAGTATCAATATCACCATTGACAAAAAGCCTTTCCTGGTATCGCATGGCATGATCAAAGACGAATTTGAAAAAGCGCTTAAAAAAGCATAACCATGTTCAGGCTATCATCCTTACTCTGCTTTTTTATAGTGGCAATAACCTATGCCCAGCCACCGGCAATGGAACTCACACCACACGGATTTGACCCTGTGGAAGTAACAATTCAGAACACTTCTAATGAAAAGCTTATTGAACTTTCTAAAGCCTGGGCGGCAAGCGTCAATATCAAACTCAAGGGGTATGATGCAAGCAACGTTACCAGCAACAGCATGGTGATAAGTGCCTTTAGAAGGAATGCATTTTTTATACGGAATAATGGCGAATCGTTCAATTATAACATTACCTACTCTATAAAACTAAGTTTTCACGGAAACTATTATACGCTCCATTTTCTTGTAGATGATATTTATACCGATGATGATACATTGATAAAATATAAGATACCCGATTATTTTGATACCGATGGAGATATTAAAGAAGGGTATGAAAACATGAAACCATCATTGGAACGCAGTGCAAACGATCTTATACAATCCTATCACAATTATATTGTGAATTACAGATAGAACATTAAAAACAATTGCTATGATACCAGGAACAGATGACCCGAAAGACCTGGGTTCAAAAAAAATGAACAACCAGGAAAAAGAAAGTAAACCCAATGAAGGCTTTAGCGGTGAGAACCTGCCTAAGAATTACGATCCGTCGAAGGATAAGCTAAAAACAGAGCTTGACAAGGACACTGATGGCAGTACCGTAACCGTAAAACGAGCCCGCGATGTAGACGAAAAGAAAGCACCACCCGTAAGCGACAGCGGTAAAACCACCCGCGATGACGGCGCTGTAATAAGCAAAAACCGTGGCACAGCCAGTGAAAAAGAAGAGATTGAAACCGCCGAAAACCGTGATTTCAATTCCGATACCACGAAGAAAGATTACCCTGAATCCTATCCTGATAATGACAAACATCGGGGTAATATTGATGCTGGTAAGTCGTAGTTCCGGTTAATGTCCGTCATTGCGAGGAGGTACGACGAAGCAAACTCTTAGATTGCCGCACTCCGCTACGTTACGTTCGCAATGACAAAACTATACGAATAATAAAGGGCCTTAGCGGCCCTTTATTATTCTGTTTCGTTGGTAAACTGTATATTGGCATGTAATTTAATATCTTCACCCAATACAAGCCCGCCGGCCTCCGTTACATCAGGGGCATGGATATCAAAATCATTCCTGTTAATAAGGCCTGTAATCTCAAAACCGGCACGGTTAATACCAAAGCCATCCTTAGCTTCTCCGCCAAATAATACATCAAGCCTTACTGCTCTAGTAATACCTTTTATGGTCACATTACCGGCCAGCACATACTTATCGCCCATTATATGTCTGAACGACGTCGAATGAAAATCGATTTGCGGATAGATATCAGCATTAAAGAACTCATCCGATTTCAGGTGCTCATCCCGTGTGCTGTTATTTGTATCTATGCTGTAGACATCAATAGTAAAATTGATTTCGGCATCATTAAAATCGTCATGCTGTTTCGTAGTAAGATTCCCCGAGAAAACATTAAAAGCCCCGGTAATAGTAGAAATAACGAGGTGTTTTATTTTAAAATGTACTTCAGAATGTGCCAGATCCAGCACCCATTTGTTTGTTGCCATGTATATAGATTTGGTTTAGTAATTTCCTAAAGTTACAAATAAAAGTGGGTTTGAAAAAACTTTTACCAGTAAAGCCCTGTTAATCACTCGCTAATTTAATCGCATATCCTTTTTTTAAGCATAAACACCAGTGAATTCTTTGTTAAACTTTGGCTGCTGCCAAAATTCGCAATTGTATAAACCTCCTGAATTTACTGCATATCCAACAGCTTGTTAAAGGTTCTTATAACATTTTCAATAAAACAGAACGTTAATTGACCGCTTTCCACTCACGCCTCTTGCGAACTTTGTAATGTAACCTCTAAACAACAACATCATGGCAGATAAAAATCAGACACCGGCACCTAAAGTATCAAGTGATCGTGAAGATTATGAAGTAAAACCTTCAGAATCGGTATTAAAAAAACAGATGGCTGAAGCCGAAAAAGGAGCAGCCAAAAAAACAACAGCTACCAAAACACCCCAGAAAATACAAGAGGGAAAAATGGACGGACAAAAAAGGGAATATTAATATCCAAACTATACATAATTATGCAAACAGACAACAACGACAACCGCGACTTAAATAACCGCGACCGTCAGGACGAAAACAGAGACCAAAACGAATCACAACGCATGGGTAACCGTGAAAATGACAACCGTGATGACAGCCCTAACCGTACTTCTTCCATGGGACAGGAAAATAATGAATGGAACGAAAGTGACCTTGACTCTAGAGAAACGAGAGACAGGGAAAGATCTGAAAGGGATTCAGAGAACAGAGGATCCCAAACCAATAACGAAGATGAAGAAACCTGGGAAGAAGAACGAAGAATGGGTGGAACATCGTCTAACCGTGGTACTGAGAACAATGACTGGAACCAAAATGACCAGATGCAGCGCAGCCCCGGAAGATCGCACAGCGAAGACCAGAGGGATGCATCATCAAGCGACTACTACAGCGACAGGGAACAAGACAACCGTGGCAGCGATAACAGCAGCCGAAGCAATAACGGTGACGACTTTTAAAATACAGGATAGAGGTAAGAATTATGATGAATATTCCGAACCTAATCCAAAAGAAGCGGGACAATATTAATTGTCCCGCTTTTATATTATACCCTTCTGTTATCTGGTTTCCAGTTTTCTATGGAGCGTTTAATGGCATCGGGTGACAGCTCTTCGTTAATTGCTTTTTTAATAAGATCCAGCAGTTGGTCATCCTGTGCAAAGCGCAGGGCAAACAGCTGGCCTTCGGTCAGCATTCCTTCATACATTTCAAGCCTTTCGCCTGTGCTGGCAAAAAAGCGGTAGCGCAGCTCGAGCAGCACTATCCTGTTTTGAACTGTTAAAGCATAGTGTTGGCGCATCATATATGCAACCCACGTAATAATCGCTGTAAGAACGCTTAAAAATATCCACATGAGTTTATCTTGCTCTTTCAGGATTACCTGTGTTACTGCAAATGAGAAGAGAGCCAGCATTAGCGGATAAAACACAAAATGATGTGGAACGTACCAGCGTACGTGGTTTTTATAGCTTTGTTCTGCCATGGCCTAATTAATTTATTTCGTTTAGAAATTCTGCTATGATACCGGCAATTTGTTCCTGGTCAGCATCATTAGTCAGGTAGTCCCTGTCTGTTTTATTCGAAAGAAAACCCAACTCTGCAACAATAGCCGGTACTTCTGATTTCGCTAACGTGTAAAAAGGCGCTGTTTTCACCCCTCTTACCTTAAAGCCTTTATCTCCGAATTTATCAGATAGCCTTGTAGCATACATGGCCGATTTTTCACTGTTTTTTCCTTCCTTAGTTACAAAAAATTCCATCCCTGAAGCCTCTTCCTGTTTTGTATAGTTTACATGCAGTGAAAGTACCAGATCGGGCTTAATAGCATTTATTGTCTCGACACGCTCGTTGAGATCAACAAACTTATCGCCTTCACGGGTAAAATGCAGTATAACTTCTTTATCCGTATTCAATGCCCTGATTTTAGACGCAATTGCATCGGTAATCTGTTTTTCGGTAAAAGCATCATGTGCAGCACCAAAATCCTTACCGCCATGAGCGGCATCAATAACCACATTAATGATACGTTTTGGTTCTTCTTTATTTGGCAATGCAAATGCAAAACATACTCCTGTCGCCAATAGTGCAAATGGTTTAATAAGTTTCTTCATGTTAGATTGGTTTTAGTTGGTTTACGGTATTATTCAAATATAGCTAAAAATGTAATATTTTACGCATACAATCTATTTTACACCACCCTTTTCCCATCGGCACTGGCGTTCAACAGCTTTTCAAACCTTGATAGTTTTGTCTTTTCCTGCTTCGCAGAAACAATAAGGTGCAGCATCGTCTTGCGATAACCCGGCGGCTGCGCCATAAAAAACTCCCACGCCGTTTTATTGGCTTTGAATTGCTTTTCCATTTCAGCAGGCAGCACAGCATCTTCAGTACGTTCGTGCGAATAGATACGCGATTTGTTCTCCGTACGCTTTTCATAGGCCGCAATACCGGCAGACTTAACCAATCCCAGCTTGAGCAGCTTCTCCATCTTATCGATGTTTATGGCACTCCATATACTGGTAGGCTTCCTTGGTGTAAAGCGGATCGTATAACTATCCTCGTCCAACGATTTGCGTACACCGTCAATCCAGCCGTAACACAATGCCTGATCTACCGACTCAGGCCAGGTAATACTGGCTTTGCCACTATTCATCTTATAGAACCCGACCAAAAGTTCGGTTTCTGTTTCAGAATGCTTATCGAGCCATGCACGGAAATCGGATGGGGTTGCGAAGAAATGAGGTTTCATATATTTTTTAATAATACTTACAAGGTCTCAAAGATCTTGCAGGAATAGTACCGAATAGCAACCTGCAAGGTTTTCAAAACCTTGTAGGTTTTAATATTCTTATTTAATGAAGTAATAACGGTAGCAATTGCCCTATATTCTCAGCTTCCTTAAAATTAGGATGTTCTATGGTATGGTCTATCTGTTCGTGCAGCCAGGTAGTGTGAAATGGTATATGGCAGGCATGCCCGCCAATTTCAAGTACTGGCAGCACATCGGATTTCAGGGAGTTCCCTATCATCAAAAATTCAGACGGCTCCACCTCCAGGCGTTTCAGCATCTTTTCATAGTCTATTTTCCCTTTGTCTGACATTACCTCTATATGGTGAAAATAATGCCCAAGACCCGATTCGTGCAGCTTACGGTGCTGATCTTTCAGGTCTCCTTTCGTAGCTACTACCAGTTTGTATTTACCATGCAGCGCTTTCAGGGCTTCATCAATGCCTTCAATAAGCTCTACAGGCTTCTCAAGCATTTCTTTACCGTATTCAATGATCTTGCCAATGGCCTCGACACTTATGGTATTTTCAGAGATATGCAGTGCAGCCTCAATCATACTCAGTATATAAGCCTTGATACCATATCCATATACATCAAGATTATCGATCTCTATCTTAAAGAGTTCTTTGGCAATACTGTGCTGCGGAAGATAATCCGCCATCAGGCCATAGAATTTATGTTCCGTTTCCTGAAAAAAAGGTTCGTTTACCCAAAGGGTATCATCGGCATCAAAGGCGATCACTTTAATATTCATGAGGGGCAATTTTGTTCAAATTTAAGCATTAGGAATTACTTAATCTAATTGTACCTGCTCTCTCACTGCCTGTGTAGATTGTGCTGCAATGATTTGCCACTTATCACCGTGATCTTTCCATACACGTGTAAAACGGAAAAATCCAACTTCGGTATTCCCAAAGAAAGAACCGCTTATCTCCAGCAGTACCGACACTATGGCTACATCGCCTTCTATCCTTATCTTCTGTTCCGAAGGGATAATATCAAATATTTCTATATTCCCTGAAGCATGTGAATCAAGATCGTCCTGTTTGGTAAACAGCTGACCGGTATGGGCCGTAAATATAAGGTCATCGGCAATAAGCAAGTCAAGTTCGTTTACATTGCTTGTTTTCATGGCTTCAATAAGCCTGTTCTCTAACGATTGTATTTGCTGGATATCCATAAAAGGTTATTTGGTTTGGATCATGTTGAACAATTCGGGGTAATGGGTAACAAAGCCATCGTTGTCTACCTGTATATCGGCAATAAAACTGGCATCGGCATTCTCAAAATGGTAGTTGTGGTGTCCGGCTTTGGTATATTTCTGGTGTTCTTTGCGAATTTCATTCGCGATAATATCTACATAAACGACATCAATCTGTGCACTTTCGCCATGCGGCAAAAAGAGTCCGTTTACAGGCAATGAATTAGTGAATGGGGTAAGCGAGATATCGATGTAATTGCAGCCTTTAAATTCGGGAAATGATGTACCGGAGTCGTCGGTCCAGTTACCTTGTTCATCACGAAAGAGATGGTAATGGTGCTGCGTATCGCTCACGTGGAAACTGATTTTAAATTCCTGAACATTCCATTTAGAGTCGAGCCTCAGGGTATAATCTGCATAAACCGGAATGCCATGCGCCCAGCCCTCAATTTCCGAGCGTACCATAATGGCATCATCGAGGAAATTAACGGCACAATGCTCATCGGTATCATTCGCGATACCTTCCCAAAGTATACTCTTTTGCATGATTGAATTTTACTGCAATTTAGTTAAAATTCAGCTTGCTAATCAGAACAATATGTTAAAGAGAGTATAATATAACTGTATGATAGTATGAAGTTATTCCACAGAGATTCGCTGAGTTATCTCAGAGGTACACTGAGGATTTATTTAAATAAAGTGCACAGAGAAATCCTGTCTTAGGCAGGATAAAGCTTTGAGTGCTCAAAACCTTAAAACTTTGTGTCTTCTTTGTGTATCTCCGCATTATAGCTCTAACAAAAAAGCCCCGCTACAGCGAGGCTAATTTTTTACGGCTCAGTTTCTTTATGAGCAGTAGCGTTAAAATGATCAACATGTTATTTTCTTGCTTTAAGGTAACCTATCTTTTTCCCGTAGTTATTCACCAACATTCCTCCTGAACCAACATAAATCGTATTATAATCGGTATCAGTCAACATCATTTTGTATCCGGGCTTATTGGACTGCGTGAGGCTGCCCACAAGATATACCTTATCCCTGTCTACCTGTACCAGGTTACCTTTTGCGGTAACATAATACTTTCCGTTAGGATCTGAAGCAAACCAGGCTTCAGAAACCACATTTTTATCTGATTTTGCGCTTTGGGAGATTTTTTCGGCGCGAGTTAACGGTTTTGTTTCTGTTCTCTGAGGCTGCAACGTTATGGGTGCAGCCGTTATGGTTTTAGGCTGTTCCGGCTGATAGGCCGCAACAGCTGTAGTAATCGTCTTTCCTCCTGCCTTACCCCATCCTGTAGCGATGGCACTCAGGCGTTGGTTTTTTGGCGGATGTGAGTGCGAACCTTTAAGCGATGCGATGGCGGCCATTGCGGCCTGTGCATCGGTTAGTGTAGCACCCATCTTTTGAAGCACAAAACCCGAAAATTCATCGGCTTCGAGTTCGGTAGCGGGTTTACTGGTTTCGCTATCCAGCGTATGCCCGCTCAGGTGGTGGCCTATCTCGTGTGCCATAATGCTCACGGCTGTCCAACGGTTCCCTGTAGCCGAGATGATACTGTTCATGAACGTGGGATTGTACAGTATGTAACGGCTCCCTTTTTTTATAACCGCTGCTGCAGTTGGAATATCGGTCGAAGCACGCAATTCGAAGTTAGCACGAAGCCCGATAACTGACATGATATCCTCCACTACCTTATTGGCCGAAGCACCAGCCGGACTCATGTAAATAGCCTTTGCCGTGGTTTCGCCATAGTAGTTGCACATGGCTGTGTATTTATCTGATCCGAATGTTTTTTGTGCCCAAGCCGGCAGCATGCAGCACCACGCTGCAAGAACCAAAATGATCCTGATGCTTTTCATATAGTTAAGGAGATATAAATTAGGACTTAACAGTCACATTCATATCTCCTTAACGCAATGAGTTTGCCAAAAAGTGTGGCGCAAAAAAATTTATGATTTAACCTGAGAATTACCTTATTAAAAGTAATACTATAGAACTCAGCATTACAGCCAGGCTCACCATAAGTATCATTTTACCCTGGTTTCTGGTAGCCATGTCATAGGTATGCACTACATTTCCGTCGGGCAGAGTCTTTCTTGATGTCATCAGTACATAGCCAATTATAATTCCGAAAAAACCTCCTAAAAGAGCGAAAATATAGCCCGCTATTATCCAGCCTTTTTGATTGCCCTCGGGTTTTGCCAGTGCCTGTATCTCTTCCGTTCTCATCGCCTTGATCTGTGCTTCATCTATGCCGTGACCACGTTCTGCCAATAGCCTGCGCGCCAGCATATAGTCGAACTCACTCCATTCATAATGCTTTACCACGACTTCATGCAGTTCTTCATTGCTGAACGAAAGCAGGTAATAATCTTCCGGAAGATCAGCCATCATGTTTTCGGCATCTTTCTGAAGCAATTCTTCTGCTTTTTCGAAATTTTCAGGATGCAGTTTCAGCTCATATTCGTGCGAACCCTCACCCGAAAGGCTGCCCAGCTGCGATGAATTGTTTACAAAGATGCATTCAACGCCGTTTTCAAGCAGCAGTTCCTGTATGGCGCGTGCCTGTTTGGCATCGGGATATTTTTTGAAGGATACGTAGTTTTGTGACATGTTTATTTAAAAGTATATTATTTTGTCCTTTGATAATATGTTTCCGTATATAAACTTTCCAAGTTAGCTATATCGAGATTATGCATATTAATAAACTGTTGAATTGTTTCGTCACTCAATTCGTGTATATTGTAATTTTTGAATTCCTTAATAAATCCTAAAATTGAAGACTTAAATGATTTAAGTTTTCCTTTTCTCATCACTTCAACTTTATGGGTAAAATTAGCAAAATATGATACATTCTTAGTAGGTATAATCAAGATTCTTTTAACTTTAACTTCCTGACCATATTCCTCTTCAAACCATCCACAATGAGAATTCATTTGGCCAGCTTCATGTTTATTAATCTCTTCTCTTTCCTCCAAAACACTTGCCTTACATTCTATCAAAAAATATTTATTATCAACTCCACACCATAAATTATCAGGGCCTTTTTTTATCTCTTTATCAGGTCTTTGACTAATAAATCCTAGCAAAGAGCCGATTTCCTGAAGTGCACCTTCAAATTTCTCAGCATCTATCCCGAATGAAAAATCACTTAAAATACTATCAACTGATAATATAAGTTCATCATAATTATTGAATTGCGATATATAATCTTTGATCCTTTTGATTCTATTTTCGTTTATATATTGTATCTTTTTATAAGTAACTCCATCACGGGGCTTTAACAATTGTAAATTGTTATTAAATGCACTTTTTTGCATTTTATTAGATTCAGTTTTACTAATAAAATACATATATCTAGATAAGATTTGCAAATACCAGCCCCTTTCTGAAGAGTCCTGAACCTCATTGTCAATAATACTTTGAATTTTTTGGCAAGCTTTTTCATTATCACCCTTATAATTTGCTTCTTCAGCATCTTTCTCTAATTGGAGAATATTATAAATATTTGTGGCTGGCTCATTAGAAGATGTTTTATCCATTTCCTCTTTATAAAACTCTTTCCAACCTTCATCTCTATTAATCGATTGATTAATTAATGACATTAAAACCTTAGATGCATCATTATCTTTTATATCTTCAGCACCCATCTCTGCAATTTCAAATCCCAATTCAATTTGCTTTAGTGTTTGTTTCGAAAAATACTTATTGGTTCTTATACTTTTTATGAATTTAACTAAATCAGCTCCAATAAGTAATATTACACTATAATCTTTTTCTCCCCTTACACTTCTCCCTAAACCTTGTTCAATTTTTTGAGCCATCTTAATATTAATTATATCGCTACTCAATCTACACTGCTCCTCATAACGGTCACTTAGAGAATTAAAATAAGGTAATGAATCAAAAATCAAAATTCGACACGCTTCGTCCGGTAAATCAATCCCATCATATCTATTAACTATTACTAATGTATTGTGGTTATTCCCACTTTTTATTGCTCGTATTTTATCAAAAATATCTTGGGATAAGGCAGTATCAGAACCATGATATTTGTACTCTTCTGATTTACTAAAACTCGATACCAAAGCAACTCTTCCATAACCAACATTTACAGGCTTGGCGAACTTCTCAACAATAAAATTCCTATCCAATTTTTCATCTAGCAAAGATGGTATTAAGACCATTTTTTCTCCTGACCATTTTTGCATAGGATTAATCAATGGATTTTTAACTGACCCAATATTAAATCCTAAGCCTTTAATAAAAAATGAATCATCTTGTGTTGTTGCAGACATTAAAATTCTCTGACTCGCTTGTGAAAAAGTACCAAAACTCCGAATAGGAATATGATAAGGAACAATCTCTATTATATTACCTGTTACAAATACTTGGCAATTTTCAATTGAATTCCTTATGATTGGCCATACAAATTTTATAAAATTTTCATTTTTATATGCCTCTAAAATTTCAACTACTTCGCTTTTTCTATCAATCCACGACCAATAAGGAATTGTTAATAAAGTATCATATGCACCAGCTTTAATATCTAAAAAGCTCCCCTCTCCTTGTTCTCTCAAATCATTTTCAAATAAATTTATGAGTTTTTCAAAAAGTTCATATTCTCTCTTAATTGTTATTGTAAATGAATCTTTAATTGAATCTATACACGCATGTGAATCATCTAAAATAATGCAACCTACTGGAATATAGTTATTGTCAATTCCAAAAATACTTTTACCATTAAAAATCTTTTGCACATGAGTGATTAATATTTTTTTCCCTTGGTGAAACTCATTCGGAATTTCGTTAGTTCCTCCATCAATCAAACAAAAAGGGATTCCAAATTTTTGGGCTTCTAAAGCTACTTGATTGACTAAATAAATATTAGGACAAACAAAAATACAAGGACCCGCTCCTTGATTCAATTTAGATTGTAATATGAGTAAACCTATTAAAGTTTTACCTTCACCAGTATGCAATTTAACAATTAAATCCTTTTCATCTTTCCTTTTGTCATACCACTCTTCCAAAACTAAACTTTGTGCAGGTCTCAATGGACCTGTAACACTTCTACGATCTAAATTGTCGTAAATCTCTAAAGGATTGATTTTCTTATCAATTTCACCCTTGCTCAATTTTTTTCTAAAGTCTACCATTTTTTATAAAGTGCTATATTTCAATGCAATTTACTTTTTTATATTTATATTCTACAGTTTTTTCTTTCATAATTTATAAATTATATTCTCTTTATTTTCATTATTTTTACCTCTTACAAAATCTACTTCAATGCCCGATACTATTTCTATTTTACTTGCCTTTATTATCGCCCTTGCCATAGGTACTTACATTGGCAAGATCGTATTTTCATCTAAGGCTGCGGCCGACAAAAAAGTGTCTGAAGAACGCACCAACAGCCTTCAGCAGCAGATTGAGCAGCTGAAACAGCAGTCACAGAACGAACTTTTAGGCGTTGAAAAACAACTTGTACAGGCCCATGCCGAACGTGACAGCCTGCGTCAGGCTAAAGATGCCCTGTCTATACAGCTAACCAAAAAAGAAACCGACTTTGATAACCTACTTGAGCGCATGCGCGAGCAGCGCCAGGAGACGGATGAGCTTCGTGAGAAATTCACCAAAGAGTTTGAGAACCTAGCCAATAAGATACTGGAGGAAAAATCGGTTAAGTTTACCGAACAGAATAAGGAGAACCTTAAAAACATACTTTCGCCGCTTCAGGAGAAGATTCACCTGTTTGAAAAGAAGGTCGAAGATACCCATAAAGAAAGCATCGACTACCATGCTGCTTTGCGTCAGCAGATCGTTGGGCTTCGTGACATGAACGAACAGATGAGCAAAGAGACGCTTAACCTTACCCGTGCCCTTAAAGGCGACACCAAAATGCAGGGTAACTGGGGCGAACTTATACTGGAGCGTGTACTACAGAAATCGGGGCTTGAAAAAGACCGCGAATATTATGTACAGCAGAGCCACGTCAATGACGAAGGCAGCCGTATTCAGCCCGATGTTGTTATCAATCTGCCGGATGGCAAAAAGATGATTGTCGACTCTAAGGTATCGCTTGTGGCTTATGAGCGTTTCATAAATGAAGAAGATGAAGTGCTGAAAACAGTTCACCTGAAAGAACATATCAATTCTATCAAAAGGCACGTAGATCAGCTTAGCGATAAGAACTACCATGACCTTTACAAGATAGAAAGCCCTGACTTCGTATTGCTTTTCATCCCAATGGAACCGGCTTTTGCCATTGCGCTTAACGACGATACAACATTATACAGCAAAGCTTTTGAACGTAATATCGTTATCGTTACGCCTACTACCCTTTTGGCTACCCTGCGTACTATTGACAGCATGTGGACCAACCAGAAGCAGCAGGAAAATGCCTATGAGATCGCACGTCAGGCGGGAGCGCTTTATGATAAGTTCGAAGGTTTTGTAGGCGACCTGACTAAAGTAGGCAACAAAATGAAGGATGCTCAAAGCGAATACCAAAATGCTATGGGCAAACTGGTAGATGGACGAGGCAATATCATTACCAGCATTGAGAAGCTTAAAAAGATGGGAGCCAAAGCGAAAAAGACGCTTCCTGAAAACATATTGAACCGTGCGCTTCAGAATGAGGAAGAAGCGGCAGAGAATGACACTAACCTGCTAAATCCGTAATTATGGATATCGTTTATAAAAAAGTAAGCAGCTCAAGGGTTACCATTTCGGAGCTTATGCTGCCCTCACACCAAAACTTCAGCGGTAAGATACACGGTGGTTATATCCTGATGCTTATGGACCAGATTGCATTTGCATCGGCATCAAAATATTCGGGTACCTATTGTGTAACTGCATCGGTAGATACGGTAGATTTCCTGAACCCTATTGAAGTTGGTGAGCTGGTTACCCTGAAAGCGTCGGTAAACTATGTAGGCAACAGTTCTATGGTTGTAGGCATTCGTGTTGAGTCTGAAAACATACAAACGGGAAAACTAAAACACTGTAACTCGTCTTATTTTACTATGGTTGCCAAAGATATGGAAGGCAATAATGTAAAAGTGCCCCACCTTATATTAGCTAATGATAATGAAGTACGCCGTTTCTGCAAAGCGGTGATACGCATAATGCAGAAGAAAGAGCATAAAAATCATTCGGAAAATTTCAATTACATGGCTCCCGAATCACTTGAGATGCTATCTAATTATAATGTAAGGCTGGATTTGAAATAATCCGGCCTTTTTTTTGATACTTCATTAATTACTATATATTTGCGGCTTCACACTAACGTTTTGGATTCCGCATGAAAAAAAACTACATCATAGCAACTCTTTTGCTTTTATCTGCATTTACTGTTTTTTTGTCGTGCGGATCGGATGACTCCGGTGAATATAGAGAAGTGTCGCCCGTAGTGATGGATCTTACGACTGTGCCCTATCCAAAACTTTCTGATTACAAGTTTTTTGTGGGAGAAATAAAAAAACTTGAACCGGCTTATAAGGTTTTACCATACGACCTTAACAGTTCGCTGTTTACAGATTATGCCCTTAAAAAACGTTTTGTCTGGATGCCCGAGGGCACCAAGGCTACCTATACAGCAGATGGGGAGGTACTGAATTTTCCGGTGGGTGCGGCGCTGATCAAGAATTTTTACTATGATAATGTATTGCCCGGGAATGTTACCAGAATAATTGAAACCCGCATCATGATCAAAAAGACTGATGGCTGGATATTTGCCAATTATAAATGGAATGAAGAACAAACCGAAGCATTCCTCGACATGAATGCAAGCAGCCTGGATATAAAATGGCTGCAAAATGGTGAGGAAATGAATGTAACATACAAAATACCTGAATACCTTGATTGTGCAAGATGCCACTCTGACTACACTACATTTACGCCAATCGGGCCAAAACCACAAAACCTCTCAAAAAATTTCATATATCCTACAGGAGCGCAAAACCAACTTGCAAAATGGAAAGAAGAAGGTTATCTTGAATCATTCCCTGAAAATATCACAGTAACCGTCGACTGGAATGACACAGGCAAGTCTCTTGACTTAAGAGCACGCTCATACCTTGATATTAATTGTGCACATTGCCACAAACCAGGGGGTGCCTGCGACTTGATGCCGGAAAACTTTTCATTTACGCCTATTGCAAACCCAGTTAGCCTGGGTGTGTGCGTTGAGCCCCACGATTTTTTTATAGGTAATGAAAAATATATAATAATGGCGCAAAGAAGCCAATATTCATTACTGTATTCAAAAGTAGTTTCAACTGACCGTCTGCAAATGATGCCTCCCGTAGGGCGAACCCTACATCACAAAGAAGGTACCGACCTTATAATGCAATGGATTAATGATATGGAAACTTCGTGTCCATAAACATATTTAGTTGATGGCATGTGCTATATGCTACCATAAAAAAATGTTAAAAAAATAAGCAAAAATTTATACCTTGCAGCTTTAAAACCAACCATGAAGCGCATCCTAATCTACTTACTGCTACTCGGAGCCACTTGCCAGCAAAGCATCGCTCAAAAAGGCATTGACCCTACCCCTGAAGACATTACACAAGCAAAGCAACTTCGCGAAGTGTATAAAAAAGATGATATCGTTATACTTTCAGGAGCCGAAACCGTAACCTTTGGACTCGACAAGACGGTAACAGTAAAACATAATATCAATGAAAAATTAATGAACATCAACCACAGGGCTGATATTCAAAAATATGAATTTTATGACAGCGAGTCGGAACTTGAAGATTTTGCTATAAAATTCCGTAACGATAAATCTACTGCATTTCCCATAAAAGATGAGTTCTATAAGAGCGACGACCTGTTTTTTAATGATTACAGGGTAAAATACATGAATGTAGATTTTCCTGTACAGGGATACACCTACAATTATGAGCTTAAGAAAAAATATAAGGATGTAAAGTATTTTACGACACTTTACTTTCATGATACCTATCCAACCCTAAAAAAGCAATTTACCATTACAGTTCCCAACTGGCTGGAGATTGACATCAGGGAGTTTAATTTTGCCGGATTTGACGTCAAAAAAGAAATAAAAGAAGACACAAAATCCAAAAATACCACCTATACCTATACGCTTGAAAACATAGAAGGTTTTGCAAAAGATGAAAATGCGCCGGGAATGAGCTATTCCTATCCTCACCTGCTTATCATTGCAAAATCGTATACTAAAGACGGCAAACAGAATATGCTTTTCAGCAGTACTGCCGACCTGTACAAATGGTATAAATCCCTTGTAGACAGCATGGACGAAAAACCTTCGGCACTTAAAGACAAGGTTAACGAACTTACAGCCAATGCAAAAACTGACGACGAAAAAATAAAAAACATCTATTACTGGGTTCAGGATAACATCCGTTACATCGCCTTTGAAGATGGCCTTGCCGGATTTAAACCTGATGCTTCTCAAAATGTCTTCCAGAAACGTTATGGCGATTGCAAAGGTATGGCCAACCTGACCAGGCAAATGCTTAAAGAGGCCGGCTTTGATGCTAGGCTTACCTGGATAGGAACAAAACATATTGCCTATAATTACACCATACCATCGCTTGTGGTAGATAACCACATGATATGCACCCTTTTTAAAGATGGCAAGAAATATTTTCTTGACGGCACTGAAAAATACAATTCCTTTGGCGAATATGCCGAAAGAATTCAGGGTAAAGAGGTCATGATCGAAGATGGCGGTAAATTCATCATCGAAAAAGTTCCGGTAATGAGGGCATCGGCAAATAAGGAAACGTACACTTCTACTTTTCGTATCGAAAATGAAGCCCTTGTAGGCAAGGTAGAAGGCAGCATGAAAGGCGAAAGCCGTGCTGGCTTTTTATATGGCTACAACACTATCAGGAAAGACAAAAAAGAAAACGCACTTCAATACTACATCTCAAGAGGTAACAAGAATTTCTCCGTTTCAAATATCGTAACCTCAGATCTTACCAACAGGGATAAAACCCTGACAATGGCCTATGATGTTAACCTTAAGAACAAAGTATCGTCATTTGATAATGAAATGTATATAAATCTCGATTATAAGGAAGAGTTCGGCAATCTTGATTTTAAAGAGCGTAAAAGGGATTATGAGTTTAATTCAAAAACAGATTATGAGTCTTTGATAACGCTTGAGATCCCTACAGGATATAAAGTAACAAGGCTGCCCGAATCTTTTAAAGCAGGTAATGAGGTTTACACCATGACTGTATCTTATGAGCAGAAAGGCAATACGATAATCTACAAAAAACACTTTGTAATTAATAACTGCACCATAAAAAAATCTGATTTTACAGCATGGAACCAATCAATAGCCAGCTTAAAAAAATCATACAACGACCAAATCACACTAACCAAGAGCTAAAAAATGAAAAACCGTATTTTAATTGTCTTACTGTCTTTGTACGGCTGTATGGCCATGGCCCAAAAAAAAGAAGAAATAAGAGATCTGTTTTGGGGCACTAAGGACACATATAAATCTGCTGTTGAAATTCCTGAGAAATGGAAGAATGAATCGGCTGTCGTCATCTATAAAAACGAGAATTATGATTTTCATAAGTTCGGGACAAATGTTACCTACACCTCATCGATAAGAAAGAGGATAAAATTGCAGGATCAGGCTGCCGTGACTGACTTTTCGGAGTTTTCATTCAGGGATCACTTTTACTCTACAAAAGGGTATGCCATGAGAAAAGGAACTAATTTTGTAGGCATAAAGGTCGTTAAGCCCGATGGCAGCGAAAAAATAATTGATGTCGATGCAGATGCTGTAACTATAGATGACAGTAAAAAAATTGCCATTGCAGGACTGGAACCGGGCGATATCCTTGATTACTACTTCTATTCTGTGGAGCCTTTTAAAACAGCATTGGAATATGGTTTTGAGCCCGTTGAAAATACTTTAGGTGACGAATACCCTATCATGAACCTAAAAATCAACTTTAGTACAGAGAATGATTTTTTTGTAAACTTTAATACCTACAACGGTGCACCTGAACTAAAGCAGCTTACAACCAAAGGAGGCGACCGCAAGTATGAGCTTACAGCCGAAAACATAGAAAAAAATGACTTCCCAAGATGGTTTTATCCGTTAGCCGAATTACCGTGCTATAAATTCCAGGTGTACTTTGCCCGTAGCGGAGCTTTTGAAAACAGGGCAACGGCCTATCTTCCCGAAAAAGAAAGCATCATTAAGAAATCTGTTTCTCCTGATGATGTTTTGGCATATTACCAAAACAAGTTCAGGCCGGCAGGAGACATTGGCGATATTTCTAAATTCATCAAAAGCCGCACTTTTAAAAACGACGAGGAAAAGGTAAGAGAGGTTTATTACTACACAAGACATCAGTATTATACACGATATGTGGAGGCTTTTGTGGTTAATGAAGCTAAGATCATGGAGCCTTTTACACTATATGGCTATTATCCAACCTTTTTTAGTACCGAGTACCAGTTCATCAATCATTTTATGGCCTTCTTAAAAGAATACAAGCTGGATTACGATATTATTGTAGCTACACCAAGAGTAAATGGCCCTATCAAAGATCTTTTGATTGAAAAAAATTCCCAGGTATTGCTTAAAGTAAATACTGAAAACCCGGTTTACCTGCAGTTTTTCACACCTTATACAAATGCAGACCAAATTCCGTATGAGATAGAAAACAGTGATGCTTACATGATCGAGGTTGCAAAACAAAAGAAGATAACTAAAATTGAAACCATAAAGCTACCTTCATCTACCTATAACGATAACCAGAGCATTGAAAAAATAAATGTCAGCCTTTCTCCTGATTTCGCCGATGTGAAAATTGAGAGAGAATCATCTCTTTATGGACATAACAAAGACAATGAGCAGTCTGACAAAATGTATTTCTTTGATTATGTAGATGAAGATTATACCAAATACAGCTCGGCACCATTACTTTCCCTTGTGAGGAACAAAAAGAAGCAGGACCAATACACTAAAGAGTTTGATGCACTGAAAAACAAGTTAAAGGAGAAACAAAAAGAAGAATTCAAAAAAACAAGTGAGTCTGAATTTGGGTTCACCTTTGAAGACCATTCGCTGAATATTACCAGTACAGGCCGTTTTGGGAAAAGCAGCCCTTTTACCTTCACCGAAACCTTTAGTACAAAAAACAGCCTGCTTAAAAAAGCCGGCGAGAACTATGTTTTTGAAATAGGTAAACTTATAGGCCAGCAAGCTGATATTGAAGAAAAAGAAAACAAAAGAACCAACAATATCTATATAGCTTTTCCGCGATCGTTTAAAGATGAGATAACTTTCACCATTCCTGACGGCTATACAGTTTCGGGTCTTGAAAAACTTAATAAAAAGGTGGTAAACAGTACAGGAGGATTTGAAAGTACAGCTAAAATAGAAGGCAATATGCTTAAAGTTGCGGTGTATAAATATTATACCAACTATTATGAACCAAACGCCAACTGGAAGAACATGGTAGCATTTCTTGATGCTGCCTATCAGTTTACACAGGAAAAAGTCCTTATAAAGAAAAGCTAAAACGAATTCCATTCAAAATAAAACCCCGCTTTACAAGAAGGCGGGGTTTTCTTTTCAAAACACAATTACTAGTTTTTAACTATCGTTATATCTTTTGAAGCATTGGCTATAAACACTTTTAAATAATAAGTCCCTACAGGATAGCCAGCCATATAAACCTTACTGCTCGGGTTACCCGATTTTGAGTTCATGACCTGCCTGCCATTAACATCATACATCTCGATCCTGTCTATGGTTTCAGCCGCATTAATGGTAACGACATCAGTGGTAGGGTTTGGATAGTATTCAAAACCAATCTTATCATTATCGTTTATGCCTGCTACTGCAGTCACTGTAATAGTCCCGGTCATCATTGCATGAACGTTGCATTTATAATTGGTTACCCCTGCATTTTCAAATGTATGCGAAAAAGTTTGCCCATTACCGGTTTTCTGGCCGCTGTTAAATGTCTCTGCACCTCCGGCGATACTTGTTACAGTATGCGGCAGTGCATCAGTCCACGTCCATTCTATAATATCTCCCTGTTCAATTGTCAAGCTGGCTTGTGCATTCGAAACAGACATAGACCAGTTAAGATGATGTGTTGTCTGTGCAAAGGCGCCAAATGTCAGCATAAACATCCCTAAAAGTAATTTTCCTTTCATAATATAAGTTTTTAATTTATGTAAAGGTCAGTGGTTAAAGCGCAACAAAATGTTATAAATGAGCAACGGACTATTATGAGTTAGTATTTACCTCATACCACTTAGTATTTGAAATAAAAAAATCCTGTTTTATGACAGGATTTTCAAAAGCTAATTTATTAATTCTTAATGATCTTCATGGTTCCGGAACCTGAATCGTCGGTAATTTTAACGAGGTACATTCCTGGAGCATAACCTGTAAACAGAAGTTCTGTTGTTTCCGCCAAAGGCGTAAAACGTTGCAGCAGCTTACCTGTAATATCAAACACTTCTACATTCTTAATAAGATTTTCGGAAGCAATCGTAAGCTTTTCATTCACAGGGTTAGGATATGCTTTTATAGTAGCCTTTGCAAATGCTTTCGTAGAAAGTATTGTTTCTTCTGCGGTCCAGCTTGAAGCAAGACTATTATCCAGTGTATTGCTGGTAAGGTGAAGGAATTTACCATTGCCATCAGCATCCGGCCATGGTGCATCATCATCGTATTCCACTTCATCTATCCTGTTACCAAAAGCATCAGACAACACTAACTTCTGGCTGCTGTTAGACATATGGCGTACAAACTGTCCAAAAGCCGTTATATCGTATTTTTGTTCGAATACAGCAGAGTCACTGGCAAGGTAAATTTTTTGCCCTGCAGCAACAGTAGATGCAACCGGAAACTGGTAGGATATACCAAGTTCGCTCAGGTAAACCCCTGTAAGGTCTACAGCTTGAGTACCTGTATTTGTGATCTCAATAAACTCCTGGTCATCTGACTCAGGGAATTCTTCCGACTCTCCGGGATTGTAATTGATACCGCTGATGACAAGTGAAGGTAGCTCAACAGTATTACAAGCCGTAAATGTGCCAATATTAGCCGTTATCCAGTCAAGCCTTTCAGCAATGAAATTTTTTATATAATCAACTTCGCCATCAAGATCAGGAACAGTGTTCCAGCGCTGCTGTTCCCTTATGGCCGCCTCATCAATAAGCAATACTGTAGCGTCAATAAAAGCAGATAGGCTATCGTAATTCAACGGCTGCCCAAGTGATGTTACCTGGCTCCATCTTTTTGAAAAATAGCATTTATAGGTATCGTTATCAAAAAGGTCCTTCCAGAATTTAGCACCTGTATTATCGCCATTGTCAAACTGCCATTGATCCGTTACGCTCCTCTCGCCAAATTCATCATGACCAAGGCTCAGGTTAAAATCCCAAACCGGTCCTGCACGCAGCTTACCTCCCCTGTCTTTGTGGAAAAAGGTGCTTATCTGGTAAGCATCCACATTGGCAGAAAACTCATTCATGACCATGAAATCGATGAATGTAGGCACATCAATAACCGATGGGTACCCAGTTCCTGCATTGTCATTGTCGGCAGCTGTAAGTGTTTCCAGCGAAGTGAACTGTGAATGGATATACTCATTCTGTTCACTGGTTACATCCGCAGGTTTAGGCAGCTCATGGATAAAATCGCTCCATCCGTTATACGAGTCCATTGTCCAGGCAACGGGATCACCACCTGTAGTTTTATCTGCTTTGGTGATATATCCTCCGGTAAGGTTAATTCCGGAGTTATCATCTTCAGTGATCTCTTCTATATTAACACGCTTGGAATCGTCCTTAATCTTCTCCTGTAAAATATACAATCCCCTGTAATCGCCATTAATCACTACCTCACAGTACTGTGTACGTGTAGCATACTGGCCCAGAGCCCTCGCCATGTTATAATTGATGTAATCCCTCATTAGTGATGCGTCAAATGCAAGGCCGTTCAGTATCCAGTCATTCTCGCTGGGCATACCTAAAAGACTTACGTTCTGTTTTGCTCCTGCTGCATCATAGGTTGTCCATCCGTACTGTTTTTTTTCAAGCATTTGCGAACTTGAGCCACGTGTCTCAATCTTAATACGGTTATTATAATTAAGGAATTCAGCAGTGTTTTGGTCGGTCATGTAATTGCGCGATCCATCAGTATGGTAAATGATTTTTAAATCTGCCCACACTTTTGGGTCATCGGGTATTTCAATAGGATTTCCGGTATTTGGGTCAATGGCCGTAGTAATAATAAAAATTGGCAGGTTACTGTCTGTAAAGGTCACCTGACCATAAGAAACCGCGCATAAAAGCAATGAAAGCGAAAGCGCGTTCTTTCGAACGAGAAGTAGAATTCTTTTCATAGTAGTTTTAAGATGTTTTAACAAATATATAATTAATTCATTTACATAAACATAACCATATCATTACGTTCGTAAAAAAATAACATTTTTATGAAAAATTAATTTCGAAATCGTTTTAACCGAAAAACCACATATCAACCTATTATATATACTCTTATTTGCTATATTTCAAACAGAAGATTAAAGATTATTCTTATATATTTGCGCCGATAAATTCTTAATCAATAAATCAAATGAAAATTTTAAGAGCATTAAGCTTTACATTAGCTGTACTTGCACTAAACAGCTGTTCAGGTGATGACAGTTCTCCTGTAGACAATCCTGACAATGACACCCAGTATGCAATGACAGCAAAAATTAATGGCACACTCACTAACCTGGCGAGTCCATTTGGCGGCAATGAAGCTTCATCAGGAGGCTTTACGCAATTCCCTGACGAAGAATATCTTCATTTACAGGGATGGCCTGTAGGAGAAGGAATTGGAGCCAGGGAAATAACCATGTACATCAGCAGAGCTAATCTTACGCCGGGAACTTATCAGGTTAACACTCCAAGCAATGAAGAGGCTGTTAATTACATCGACCTTATTGATAATACTAACGGAGACGAGTTTGAAGATACTGTAGAAGGCTCAATAACTATTACAGAAGTTAACACTACTGCTAAAACGGTTAAAGGAACTTTTACATTTAAAACTTCCGATGACGCATGGGAAACTAACCCGGTTATAAACTTCAACATTACTGAGGGTACTTTTAACTACAAATATGATGTAGAAGATTAATATAATCTGAAACGGTATAAACTAAAAATCCCGCCAGTTGGCGGGATTTTTTTATGTGTTATGAGCAGGTATTATTTACTCAGGTACATTTTTCTTCTTGAATACAATTCGTAGAACTGGTCGTCTTTAAGATCATCTATGAACAGGATACTCTCACCTGTAGATTTCATTTCAGGCCCAAGTTTCTTATTCACACCGTGGAATTTGCTGAAAGAGAATACCGGCTGTTTGATGGCATATCCTTTAAGTTGCGGGTTGAAAGTAAAGTCAGTCACTTTGTTGTGGCCCAGCATTACCTTAGTTGCATAGTTTACATAAGGCTCTCCGTAAGCTTTCGCGATGAACGGAACCGTACGTGATGCCCTTGGGTTAGCTTCGATGATATATACGATATCATCCTTAACCGCAAACTGTATGTTGATAAGACCTACTGTTTTAAGCGCGATAGCAATCTTTTTAGTGTGGTCTTTTATCTGTTGCATTACAAACTCTCCAAGGTTAAATGGAGGGAGCGTAGCGTTACTGTCGCCTGAGTGTACACCACAAGGCTCAATGTGCTCCATGATACCGATGATGTAAACGTTCTCACCGTCGCAGATAGCATCCGCTTCAGCTTCGATCGCTCCGTCAAGGTAGTGGTCAAGAAGCAGCTTGTTGCCAGGTATGCTCTTAAGAAGGTCGATTACGTGCTCTTCAAGCTCCTGCTTGTTGATTACAATCTTCATACCCTGTCCACCAAGTACATAAGATGGCCTAACCAGTAGCGGGAAGTCAAGTGAGTCTGCAAGTTTAGAAGCTTCGTCAGCACTTTCAGCGATACCAAACTTAGGGAAAGGAATTCCAAGATTAGTTAGCAGTTCAGAGAAACGTCCCCTGTCTTCTGCAAGGTCAAGCGCATCAAAGCTTGTTCCAAGTATTTTTATGCCATACCTGTCAAGTTTTTCGGCAAGCTTAAGGGCAGTCTGCCCACCCAGCTGCACGATAACACCCTCAGGTTTTTCATGGCGGATAATGTCGTAAATATGTTCCCAGAATACCGGTTCAAAGTACAGTTTGTCTGCCGTATCAAAGTCGGTCGATACTGTTTCAGGGTTACAGTTGATCATGATGGTCTCGTAGCCGCACTCAGCAGCTGCAAGTACACCGTGTACACAAGAGTAGTCAAACTCGATACCCTGCCCGATCCTGTTAGGACCCGATCCAAGTACCACCACTTTTTTCCTGTCAGAAACGATACTTTCGTTACTCACATATCTTGTACCATCAGCTTTCTCGATCTCAGCTTCAAAAGTTGAGTAGTAGTAAGGAGTCTTCGCCTGGAACTCGGCCGCGCAGGTATCTACAAGTTTGTAAACACGCTTCACGCCCATTTCTTCACGCTTGTTGTAAACCTGGCTTTCAAGGCATCCCATCATGTGGGCAATCTGCCTGTCGGCAAAACCTTTTTGTTTCGCCTCAAGAAGCAATTCTTTAGGAAGCCCGTCTATTTTGAAAGTAGATATTTCTTTTTCAAGAAGGTACAGCTCCTCATATTGCTTAAGGAACCACATGTCTATCTTAGTAATTTCGTGGATACGGCTCAATGGTATTCCCATTGCGATAGCATCATAAATTACGAATACGCGATCCCAGCTTGCATTGGTAAGCTTGTCGATGATCTGCTCGTAGTTTGTATAGCCTTTACCGTCGGCACCAAGACCGTTACGTTTTATCTCAAGAGATTGTGTTGCTTTGTGAAGCGCTTCCTGGAACGAACGCCCGATACCCATTACCTCACCTACCGATTTCATCTGTAGTCCAAGGGTTCTGTCAGCACCTTCAAATTTGTCAAAGTTCCAGCGTGGTATTTTAACGATAACGTAGTCAAGTGTCGGCTCGAATAAAGCTGATGTCGATTTGGTTATCTGGTTTTGCAGTTCGTCAAGGTTATATCCTAAAGCCAGCTTAGAAGCGATTTTTGCAATTGGGTAACCTGTAGCTTTAGAAGCAAGAGCCGAAGAGCGCGATACCCTTGGGTTGATCTCGATAGCTACGATATCTTCTTTCTCGTCAGGGCTTACTGCAAACTGTACGTTACATCCGCCGGCAAAGTTTCCGATGCTGCGCATCATCTTGATTGCCATATCCCTCATTTTCTGAAAAGTCTTATCAGATAGTGTCATTGCAGGCGCTACCGTGATACTGTCTCCGGTATGGATACCCATTGGATCCATGTTTTCGATAGAACAGATGATAACCACGTTATCATTCTTGTCACGAAGCAGCTCCAGTTCATATTCTTTCCAGCCTAAAAGGGCTTTATCGATAAGAACCTCGTGTATAGGCGATGCCTCAAGGCCGCGTGTAAGCAGCTCATCAAAATCTTCTTTTTGGTGTACAAAAGCTGCCCCTGTACCTCCCAGCGTAAACGAAGGGCGAATTACAAGCGGGAAGCCAAACTCCTGAGCGATTTCTTTTCCTTTAAGGAAAGAGTTGGCAGTTTTAGCCGGTGCAGCAGGAATACCTATTCTTTCAAGAAGCTGTTTGAATTGCTCCCTGTCTTCTGTAATGTTGATTGCGTTAACATCAACACCTATCAGCCTTACATTAAAGTCAGCCCAGATGCCTTTTTCCTCTGCCTCAAGACAAAGGTTAAGTGCCGTCTGCCCTCCCATTGTAGGAAGTACTGCATCAATGTTCGGGTGTGCCTTCAATATCTCCACAATCGATTTTGTGGTAAGCGGTTTCAGGTACACATGATCAGCCATCGAAGGGTCTGTCATAATGGTAGCCGGGTTAGAGTTTATCAGGATAACCTCTATACCTTCTTCCCTGATTGAACGTGCGGACTGAGATCCGGCGTAGTCAAATTCACAAGCCTGTCCAATAACGATTGGACCTGAGCCGATGATAAGAACCGATTTAATTGAAGTGTCTTTAGGCATTGTATCTTTTCTGAAGTTGTATTAAAAATTGCCCCTTTGGAGCGTTTGCAAATTTAGTGTTTTATTTTCAAAAAAATGCCCCTTTAAAACGGGGGCTATTTTTCGATTAGGTATAAAAAAAGGCGTTACCTATAAATAGTAACACCTTTATTATGTTTTGTTCAAACATTATTTTTTATGTCTAGGTTCGCTAGAAACAGTTAGCTTATGCCTTCCTTTAGCTCTTCTGCGGGCAAGTACTTTTCTTCCGTTAGGAGAAGACATCCTGTCCATAAAACCGTGTTTGTTTCTTCTTTTTCTTTTCGATGGTTGAAATGTTCTCTTGCTCATTGCTTTGTATCTTTAAATCTTAGTGAATATCTTTTTATAAGGTATCAGAAAAACCTCTTTCCAAAACCGAGTGCAAATATACAAAGGTTTTTTTTGTCTGCAAGTAGTTTTTAAAAAATATTTTTCAGAATGAGTTCAATTCCTTTTATTCCGTTTTCATACCTTTGCAATCGCAAAATAAAACAATTATATGTTCAATAAAAATATCAAGCTTGTAATCGCAGCTTTACTCGTTATAACAGCCGTTTGGCAATTTACCGAAGGTAATATCGGTAACGGTATATTCATACTCCTTATTACACTAATAGTAGTATTGCTGTATTTCAAAAATGAATACATACTTCTTGCTTTCCTTAAATTAAGGAAACAGGATTTTGATGGCGCTACCAAAATACTTAATAAGATAAAGAACCCTGAAACGGCGCTTGTTCGCAAACAACAGGGGTACTACAACTACCTTAACGGACTGATGCTGTCTCAGACAAACCTGAACGCAGCCGAGAAATACCTTAAGAAAGCGGTAGAGCTTGGCCTAAGCATGGACCAGGATCTTGCAATGGCAAAACTGAACCTTGCCGGTATCGCAATGTCTAAAAACAAAAAGCTTGAAGCCGAGAAACTTCTTGGTGAAGCTAAGAAGCTTGACAAACAGGGAATGCTAAAAGACCAGATCGCAATGATGAAGGCGCAGCTTAAAAAAGGCCCGCAAGTTCAGCAGAGAAGATATTAACAGAAGCCGCCCCATGAGGGCGGTTTTTTTTATATTTGGCCTACTATTACTTAATGTAAGGTTTATGGAACTGAAAAAAATCCTGTTTGTATGCAGCCGTAATAAGTGGCGGAGCTTTACAGCCGAAACCATTTACAGGAATACCCGGGGGATTAGTGTAAAATCTGCAGGTACAGAGGATGGTGCGAGAATAAAAATAAACAGTAAACTGATTCTTTGGGCTGACACGATATTTGTAATGGAAAAACACCATAAAGAAAAACTCCTGTATAAATTCTCTCAGCAAATAGCAGGTAAAGAAGTCATTACTCTTGATATACCGGATGTTTACAAATACATGGATAATGAATTAATCGAAGAACTCGAATTATCTGTTTCACAATACATATAATAAATTATCATCAATCAATATAATTATGACAATTACAAAACCGGCCGTAAAACTTATAGGTGTATCACTTGGATTTAAAACCACTAACGACAACGGAAAAGCAGCCGAAGACTGTGCTTCACTTTGGCAAACCTTTAGTGGCGGCTTTATGGCACCAAGAATAAGAGGCAAACTGAGCAAAGAGACATACGCTGTATATTATGACTACGATGGAGACTTTACCAAACCCTATAACTATTTTATAGGTTGTCCTGTAGCTGATGACGCCGAAGTGCCTGCCGGAATGGAAACCATCACCATCCCTGAACAGACTTATGAAGTTGTTACCGCAAAAGGACAAATGCCTAACTGCATTGGCAACGCATGGCGTGAAATATGGGAAAACACTACCCTAAACCGCGCTTATGGCTATGACTTTGAAATATACTCTGAAAAGGCAGCCGACTGGAACAATGCCGAAGTGGATATCTTTCTGTCTGTAAAGTAATCCGAAATACTATAAAATTTAATACCGCCCGCTTGAGCGGTATTTTTTTGCCCTTTTGTCAAACTTTTAAAAGTTTATCGTAATATTGCAATATACAAATACATCTATGGGGACAACTAAAACAGAATTCTTTACAGAGAAGCAAAACACTACAGCAACAATACTAAAAGCACTGGGGCATCCGGCACGTATTGCAATCATTGAATACCTGCTAAAAGTGAATGCCTGTATTTGCGGTGATATTGTAAATGAACTTCCTCTCTCCCAGCCTACTGTTTCGCAGCACCTGAAAGAGCTGAAGAACGCAGGTATAATAAAAGGCAGCATCGAAGGCAATACTATTTGCTACTGCCTTAATGAAACTACCATTGCCACATTGCGTGATTACTTTGGTAACATTTCCACTAAACTTGAAAACAACAGCAATTGCTGCTAAAAAATAAATACGATGAAACTATCTGAATTAAAACAACAGCTTGAAAACCTGACTGCGGTAAACTTTTTACTGCCGGACATGTCATTTGTGCCCAACCACTTCCATATTACGGAAGCAGGCATAACAACTAAAAAATTTATTGATTGCGGAGGAACCGTTCGCTCTACTAAAAACATAACGCTTCAGCTTTGGACGGCGGATGACTTCCGACACAGGCTTGAACCCCAAAAGCTACTAAAGATACTGGACATGGCCGAATCATTGTTTGATGGTGAAGACCTAGAGGTAGTTGTAGAATATCAGTCGGCAACGATAGGACTTTATGGACTAAATACCGATGGTGTAAACTTTATACTTACGCCAACTCAAACAGATTGCCTGGCACAGGATGCATGTGGCGTACCCGTAAAAACCAAACTAAAACTATCTGAACTTCATTCCGACACAGCTACAAGCTGCACACCAGGTGGAGGATGCTGCTAAAGATGAAAGAAAAACTAAAAAAATATAGAAAGCCACTACTAATTACTACTTCAGTAATTGTGTTACAGGTCATTTTTGGTTTCGACCCAAAATTTTGCATCATTAATCTTATATGGCTGACCGTTTAAATATGGAAACTAAAAAAATATTGGTGCTTTGCACCGGAAACAGCTGCCGTAGCCAAATCGCAGAAGGTTATTTAAGGCATTTTGCACAGGACAAAGCAATCATTTATAGTGCAGGAGTAGAAACACACGGCTTAAATCCGCTTGCCATTGCCATAATGAAAGAAGACGGTATTGATATCTCCAATCACACCTCAAACAACATCGACGAGCATTATGATATTGATTTTGACTTTGTCATAACCGTTTGTGATAATGCAAAAGAGCGTTGCCCTTTCTTCCCAACTAAAGCACAGAAATTCCACCATAATTTTCCCGATCCTGCCAAAGCTATTGGCACCGAAGAAGAAATCAAACATGAGTTTGCCAAAGTAAGGAACATGATTAAAGTGTATTCAGAGGACTTTATTAAAAACAATCTGAAATAAATTCCTTTAAAGAATAACTCAAGCCGCCCAATAAGGCGGTTTTTGTTTTGATGCCTTTTGTATATTTGAAATAAAATTCAGGCTTTGCTATCATCCCAACCCATAAACTTATTATCCTTAATCCATAAATATGATTTGGAAGAGATAAGTATTCCTACCAAGACTGTTTTGCTGAAAGAAGGAGAGAAATCGAAGTTTATGTACTTTGTAAAGTCGGGCTGCCTGAGGATGTGGACCAACCATAACGGCAACGAAATCACAACCCAGTTCTTTTTTGAAGGTAAAGGTGTCGCCTCCCTGGAGAGCCTGCTTACCGGCAGTCACAGCGAATTTACCATGGAGAGCCTTGAACCCTGCACGCTGTATGTTATGAGTAAAGAGCTGTTCCTAAAACTGATACAAGAAGATACGGATTTCAAAAAATGGTTCGACCAACTGCTGCTGGAACGCTTCTTTTACTACTCCAAACACATGCTCTCTTATCTAAAGAACAAGCCCCAGGAACGCTACAACGAACTTTTAAAGAAGCATCCACAGATACTGCAGCGCGTTCCCCAACACTACATTGCTTCCTATCTTGGTATCACACCCGTATCGCTTAGCCGCATCCGTAACCGTAAACCCTGATTCCATTTCTTAACAATTGTTATCGTCTGCCTTTTGGCCACTGCCGAACTTTGCTTAAAATTATACAATATGAAAGCAGCAGTTTTGCATCAGTTAGGGACTAATCCGAAATTTGAAGATTTTGAGGTTCCTATACCAAATAACAAAAATGAAGTCATTGTTAACGTAAAAGCGTTCTCACTTAAAAACCTCGACCGCGGGAAGGCAGCCGGAAAACACTATACCTCTTACCCTTCCCTACCCGTTGTTGTAGGCATAGATGGTGCCGGTGTGCTCGAAGATGGCACAAAAATATATGCCTGGGGCAAAACCGGGATGCTTGCCGAACAGGCTCTGGTCGAAAAAGGTAAGTGGACGGTAATCCCTGACGGACTCGATTTTGAAACCGCAGCCGCCCTGCCCAATGCGCTTGTAGGCTCAGATACTGCTTTATTATACAGAGCAGATTTTCAGCAAGGTCAAACAATACTGATAAACGGTGCTACCGGATTTACAGGTAAAATAGCCGTTCAGATGGCAAAACTAAGAGGCGCTGCCAAAGTGGTTGTCACAGGGCGTAATCAGGCTATACTGGAAGAATTGAAAACCTTGGGCGCTGATGAGATCATCTCATTGAACCGGGATGACAACACTATCATCAAACAAATACAGGAATCACACAGCCAAACACCAATTGACATTGTGTTGGACTATATATGGGGACATCCGGTAGAGCTTATACTCGAAGCTTTTAAATCACTTCCGCCACGCAGGCTGAAGATCGTTACCATAGGCAATATGGCAGGAGCCACTATTTCTCTGCCTTCAGCCATATTAAGAAGTACACAGATAGAATTCCTGGGGTCAGGCATTGGCAGCATATCTTTTTCGGATATTCATAAATACATGAATGAAGTGCTGCCGGAAGTATTTCAGTTTGTCGCTGAGGGCAAAATAAAAACAGACCTGGAAATTACCGAACTCAAAGATGTGGAAACTGTATGGTCGCAAACAGAAAAACTGGGAAGCCGCATCGTTATAAAAATATAAGTTTTTTATCCAAAGCCTTCTTTTCAGAAGGCTTTTATATGTGTATGCATAGCATAATCGACCAAATACACTGATTTGGGGTCACAAACAACGTTAATAACAAAAAAATATTATATCTGTTGTGAGAATTTTAACTAAATTTACTCATCAAATTAACCGAATCGATGAGATATTTATTACCCCTCATAATAATATCCTTATTTCCCTTAACGGCTTTAGGACAAATTCCTGACAGCCTCTACTTTTCTAATGCCATAAAGATCAACTTTACGCATTATAAGAAAGAAAGTACACTTGCTTTTGTAACCGGCAATGTTGAACGCGGGCAGTTCCTTTTCGACTCTCTTGTACAGCATCGCCTTATAGGTACTACGTTTGACAATCTTACACTAAAAAAATCATCCGGTTCCCAATTGAAGCTGAGTTCTGTAAAAAAACCTTTATTCCTGCTTACGTATGCCTCCTGGTGTGTACCCAATCAGGGAGAGATACCGGCACTCAATAAACTGGCTCGCAAATATGGCAAAGATGTCAAGATCATCGTACTATTCTGGGACCGTAAGGATAAAATGAAAAAACTGGCACGAAAATTCAGCAGCAGGATTACCGTATGTTATGCCCACGAATATTACAAAACCGATACCCGTACAGTAGCAGCCCTAAAACACACGCTGGGTTTCCCTACCTCCTATTTTCTTGATGCCGAACGCAAGATCGTAGACATTCGCCGCTGCGGCGTCTATACAGGACAGTCTAAAGAGCAATCAGAGCAGGCATTGGCCGCCAACTATAAATCATTCCTCGACGGACTTACAACCATAACCGTAAATAAAGACATATCAAAAGACCATACGCAGATTAGCGATTAGTTTTTCAGTATTGAGAATTGGAATCTTAGTAGTCAGACAAATAAAAACGGGTTTTACATTTTGTAAAACCCGTTTTTATTATAGAATCATATATCTATTATCTAATGTCTAAATCTCAATACTAGTAACCCTTAAGCGGTATATCAAATATGTAGGCCTTACCGGCAGCTACATCAAGTTTCCTGTCCCTTAGCCACGGATTGTGTATCTTAAGTATCTTATAATTAACCCCCTGTTCTTTGGCAAACACAGCCAGGTCAGGTATTGAACTTGTTACCTGGATTGTTTTTACAGGCAGTGTCTGGTACATTTCGCTTTGCGGCATGGCAAAGTTATATTCAGCAGGATGCTGCATGATCTCTTTTAATGCCAGTATCCTGAAAACATAGCGTGCAGTTTCATCTGTCAACAACAGGTCATAGTAATTTGTAGCACCCTGAAAGGTAATTTGCTTATTCACACCGCTTACACCTCCATTATAAGAAGCCGCGGCAAGCGTCCATGATCCGAATTTGTTATAGGCAGTTTTCAGGTAAGCACAGGCAGCTTCGGTAGATTTTTCAAGGTGGTAACGCTCGTCAACCACATCATTTACTTCAAGGCCACGTTCGCGGGCCGTGTCAGGCATAAATTGCCATACTCCTTTAGCCCCCGCCGGTGATACCACGTTTACCAGTCCGCTTTCAATAACCGCCAGGTATTTAAAATCGTCCGGGATGCCATTTTTCTTAAGTATAGGCTCGATAACCGGAAACGCACGGTTAGCACGCTTAATGATGATTTTTGTGGTTGCATCAAGATTAGCATTAATAAGCAGTTCGCGGTCAAAACGTTCATGGACGTCAGAGATGTTCAAAGGAGTCTTTTCACCAGCAAAATCAATCTCCGTTGGGTAACGGAATTCCTTTTTTGCCTCATCATTATCCTGTTTGTCATACGCCGAATGGATTAGCACTCCGCTCATCAGTATCGCCGAAGCGATAACTCCTGTTTTCTTGATCAATTCCATGGTTTCTATAGTTTAGTGTTTTCTTCTAAAATTATTTGCGGTAGATGCTCATTGAGCCATTTGTACTTATTGATGATCATAATATGGGTTCCGCCTTTTACAGGAATAAAGTTCTTTATATACCTGGGCGGAAAGACTTCATCATTATCGCCATGAATATGTACTACAGTATCATCAGGCTCGCATCTGTCCCACAATATAATAGTTTTTAACGCCCAGTCAAGGTATTTCTTATCGCGAACGGAAAGAAATTTTCCATATAGGTTCAGCCGCCTGGTAATCATATTATTACCCACTGCAATTTTTGCAAGCCAATCAACCTTTACCATAAGTCCGGTTGGAAAAAATTTGTAAGCCCTTGTCATTTTAGCAAACCTCATTCTCCTCGGAAACTCGGCATTGCATTTTACGCTCGAGATGATAATTACCTTTCTTACCTTTATGAGCTTTGCAATTTCCTGCACCAATACACCACCAAACGATACACCTATAAGTACAGGATTTTCGTGTTTTATATTCTGTACGATCCTCGCTGCATAATCTGCTACTGCTTCATCCTTCTCAGGCAGGCACCATTCTAAAAAGAACATTTCAAAACGGTCTTCAGGCAGTTTTATATTTTCAAATATTTTTGGACTAGCCGCCAGCCCGGGCATAAAATATACAGGTATCCTGTCCATTTGTTGTGTTTTAACGCTTTGGGAGCGGAACAATCAATTTTTATTCCGAAATTTGTATAAAATTAAAGTTTTTCGCTCAAAAATGAACAGGGCAAAAGTTTTAATTTATCAATAAGTTATGAAGTCAAGACTTTTCCCAAAAAACGAGAGAGGCACTGCCAACCACGGGTGGCTACAGGCCAATTTCTCCTTTTCCTTTGGCAATTATTACAATCCTGACATGGTACAGTTTGGTATGCTTCGCGTTCTGAATGACGATACTATAGGCGCAGGTATGGGTTTTGGTACCCACCCGCATGACAATATGGAAATTATTACCATACCTCTTGAGGGCGGACTTACCCACCGTGATAGTATGGGCAACCAGGAAACGGTGCGCTTTGGCGAGGTACAGGTAATGAGTGCCGGTACAGGCATACAGCACAGTGAAATGAATGCAAGCCAAACGGAGCAGGCCAAAACACTGCAGCTATGGATATTTCCTGACAAGCAAAATGTAGAGCCGCGATATGGACAAAAAGGTTTTGACCTGGAAAATAACCGCAATAACCTTATAAACATAGTATCTCCGGAAGATAAGAACGATGGCAATGCGCTATGGATTCACCAGCAGGCATTCCTGCACCTTGGTGTGTTTGATGCCGGACAAACGATTACTTATGATGTAAAGGTTCCTGATAATGGCATCTATCTTTTCCTTATTGAGGGCGAACTTGAAATTAACGGACAGGCAGTACAGGAACGTGATGCCTTTGGAATTATTGAATTTGACAGTGTTGAAATACAAACAAAATCTGCTTCCAAAATATTGATTATAGAAGTACCAATGAAGTTTAACGATTAGCTATGGAAATAAAAGACAACGCATTCTCAAGACAGTTTGAAACTACCGCCAATGGCAAAATGCTCTCCATAGAATATTCTATGCAGGAGCGTAAATTGTTCCTTACCCGCATAAATGTACCGGAAGGCTTTGATGACGAAGAACTCCTTTCTGAATTCATTAAAAATATTCTTGATATTGCAGAAGAAAAACGGCAAAAGGTAGTGCCTACGCACCCTAAAGTTGCCGCCTTCTTTAAAAAGAACCCAAAATATAAAGAGATGCTCCCACCGGGCATCAGGCTATAATAAAAATTCCAAAAAACATCATAATGCAAAGTTTAAAAAACAAGAATGCGCTTATTACAGGTGCAGGGAAAGGTATTGGCAAAGCCGTAGCACTTGCGCTTGCCGCCGAAGGCACTAACGTAATCCTTTTGGCACGTACCACTGCCGACTTGGAGCAAACAGCTGCCGAAGCTAAAGCCTTTGGCGTAAAAACACTTATCCTTACTGTAGATATTGCTGACATCAACTCGGTAAATGCAGCTGTAAAAACTGCTCTTGACGAATTTAAGAACATCGACATCCTTATCAACAATGCCGGTGTGGGTAAATTTGGCAAGTTCCTTGAGCTGACACCCGAAGAATTTGAGAACATCATCAGAGTAAACCTTATGGGTGTATATTATGCAACCCGTGCTGCACTACCAGGCATGATCGAACAACAAAGCGGTGATATCGTAAACATCTCATCTTCGGCAGGATTAAGAGGTGCCGCATTGACAAGCGCTTACAGCGCATCAAAATTTGCAGTGCTTGGCCTTACCGAATCGCTTATGCAGGAAGTACGCAAGCACAATATCAGGGTAACAGCGCTTACACCAAGTACTGTCGCTACCGATATGGCCAAAGACCTGAATCTGACCGATGGCAATCCTGAAACAGTAATGCAGCCGGAAGACCTTGCTGAACTTATAGTAGCCCAGCTGAAACTGAACAAAAGGGTTTTCATTAAGGATAGCGGAATGTGGTCTACCAACCCATAAAAGAATGAGCAACATTGACTGCCCGCTTTGCAGCGGAACATCAAGCCATTATCATACCAAAGGGCAAAGAGAGTTTTTACAATGCTCCCTTTGCCTTTCGGTTTTTACCCATCCTGATTGTTTTCTTACTGACGAAGAGGAAAAAGCACATTACCTGTGCCATAATAATGATCCGGAAGACATACGTTACCAAAACTTCCTTAGCCCTGTAACCAAACTCATCCTGAATGATTTTGGCATCAATGACAAGGGGCTCGACTTTGGATCGGGAACGGGCTCGCCTATTGTAAAAATACTTACCGATAATGGTTATGACATCAGCCAGTTTGATCTGTTCTTTCACAATGACCCCGAAAAACTAAAACAGAAATACGATTACATTTCCTGTACCGAAGTAGCCGAACATTTTAAGGAGCCCTATAAAGAATTCAGCCAATTGAGGGAATTATTGAAACCTGATGGCTCACTATATATAATGACCGACATGTTTGATGAAAACAGGGATTTTGGCACCTGGTATTATAAAACCGATCCTACCCACGTTTTTCTGTACCATGCAAAAGCTTTTGAATGGATCAAAGCTAACTTTGGGTTTAAAAATATCACTATAGATGGACGGGTTATTACCCTTAAATCTTAATTTTGCCTAACACAATAGCTAAAGCAACATAAACAATGAAATTTGACAAGATAATAGTTTCCGAAAATGCTTTTAAGAGCGATGAAGCCCAGGACATAATAAACTCAAATATTGCAGTAATTAACCTGATGCGTGAAGAAGGCCTTAAAGATGAAGACATTCACGATGATGCCCTGATAAGCTATTATCTTGATTATTATACCACACAGGTAAACAGTGATGGCTTTGCAAAGTTTGTACACGAATCTGACTGGAATGAAGACCTGAACACTCTCCTTGAAAAAGCATTTGAACAAGTAGGCTCGCAGGCACACCTCGACTATTTTTTAGCCCAAACCGAAAAGATTGATGCCCTGACCCGAAAAGAATTTGATGGATTCATGGAACAGGAGTTCGGTAAAAGTCCGATAAAGGAGAGAATAGACGATGATACTTATTTTGAAATTCCGGAAGGACTGGTAAAACTCAATGCCGACTGGCTGAAGAATCACCCTGATCTTAAAGTGCTATCCATAGACGACATGTATGCCGAACTTGAAAAATTCATAGGCAAGAAAATCGATAAATAAGCATTCATTATAGTTTATTAAAAGGCAAAGAGTACTCCTCTTTGCCTTTTTTTATTTTTTCAATTACGGAAAAACCACACATTTTACACTATCACAAAACAGAGGTTTTTTGTGATAGCCGTTTTTTAAATTTGTTAAAATATGTTAAGACACATAAACTACAAGACTTTTAATTACAACCTTTTAAACTAAAAGACAAGCAATATTTAAAAATTAAATAGTAAGAAAAAATCTATGTTACAGATTTAACATACGGCTCTTTACATTCGAATATTATTAATCCAATCCAACTAATTAATCATGAAAAAACAAATTTTTACATTGTCATTTGCATTATGTGCAGCTTTTGGGTATTCTCAGATTGCCACAAATACTTTTCCTACTACAGGAAAAGCGGGTGTTAATACTGTAACACCAGCCTATTCTCTTGATGTAATTTCTCCTGTAGGTTTAGCAACCACCGGTAATCCTTACACACTAACATTTGTTGGAGACAGACAACTTGCCCTAAGGCCAAATCCTAGTTTAGATAGTGGTCTATTAACTCAGATATACAGTTATGGTACTATATCAACAAGATTACAATCACTAGTATCTAATCAAAAACTTGGCTTTATCGATTTTAATGCCAGAGCTACAACAAATACTACTGTAGCCGCAATTACTATTGGCAGCGCCGGTTCTGAATTAATGCGTATTAACCAGGATGGTAAAGTAAGAATTGGGGCAGGCGCCAGTGATATTAAAACTCCAAATGGCTACAAACTTTTTGTTGAACAAGGCATACTTACCGAAAAAGTAAAAGTATCATTAGCTACTACCACTGATTGGGCTGATTATGTCTTTGCTTCTGATTATAAGCTTATGCCTCTTGAAGATGTTGAGAAATTCACTAAAGAGAATAAGCACCTTCCCAATGTACCTTCTGCTGCCGAAATGGTAAACAATGGTCTCGATGTAGCAAAAATGGATGCTAAACTGATGGAAAAGGTAGAAGAGCTTACGCTTTATTTAATTGAACAAAATAAACAGATAGAGCTGCTTAAAGCAGAAATCAACGCATTAAAAGAACAAAAGAAGTAATATAGGTTTAATTCATTAAAACGATAATTTATGAAAAACTTATATTTATCTGTATGTACGATACTGATGTGTTGTACAGGAGTTTATGCACAACAGCTGCATAATGCGAATTGGTACTTTGGGAATAATGCCGGTTATGATTTTTTAGCTGATCCCGACCCTACATTTCCAACCAGTATAAGTACTGCTTTGTCGAGTGATGAAGCTTGTGCCTCTTATTCGAACGGTGCAGGACAATTTCTGTTCTACACAAACGGCAGGCAGGTATACAATGCTAACAATACTTTGATGACAAATGGTAGTGGCTTGCTATCCCATACTTCAAACAGCCAGTTGGCCATAATTAAAAAACCAAGGGTCATGTCGCAAAATATTGAGGCGAGGATTCCTTTTGAAGCAGTATACCTGGTTACAATCAACGGGGATGACAGATCCGGTTTATATTATTCTGAAGTAAACACTTATACCGGTACTGATGGTGAGGTCATCAACAAGAATACGGTGTTAAATGATCATCTGGGTGTCCCTATAAACCAAACTTATAACAACAGGTCAGAAAAACTGACTACAGCTCTGCATTGCAACGGGAATGATTACTGGCTGATTACACAAATAGGACAATATATATATTCCTATCATGTTTCTTCAGATGGTATCGAGAGTACACCTTCAGGTGTTAGTATCGCTCCTTTTAATTTATTGGCTGGCATTACAAATAGTGCTTTCGCAGGGCAAATGAAGATAAGTCCAAACAATGACCGTATTGCTGTAGCATACAGAAGCATTGGTAATTTTAATGGTGCTTTGGCCTTAGGTAATTTTGACAGCAGCACGGGTTTGGTCACTTTCGATCAGAACATGATAGCTATTCCGGCTCCGGCAGGACAAGAATCCAATAATCTTGCATACGCAGCTGAATTTTCGCCTGACAGCCAACAAGTTTATTTTGGTATGGGAGCCCGTATGTATAGAGGTAATGCTTATACAGCAACCACAAGTAATGTAACTTTAATTGCTCCGGATGTAAGTGGCTATATTTGGGAAATATGGGGTATGCAGCTGGGCATGAACGGAAAGATATATTGTGCTTGTGTTAATCCGTCATTATCATTTAGCCCCGCCGTTATCAGTAATCCTAACAGCACGACAAGCCCTGATTATGGTTTTTCTTTTAGTCCCGGCGTAGGATCAGGTACAATTAGAGCAGGATTCCCTGCCTGGGTACTTTCGCAAATGGGAGCCTGCGATACTTCTTACGCACTTTACAATCCCGATCTTAACGTTATGCCACATGTCTATCGTGTTGGTGACCATATCACTACCATGCAGGATTATAAAGTGTTTTCAGGAAGAGAGATCACCATGAGAGCCGGTCAATATGTCGAAATGAATCCCAATACTACTATTGAAGCCGGAAGCGTATTTTTAGCTGAAATTATTGCTTGCCAGGAATGCACAGGTAGTTTCTCTTCACAAATACAGAAAGAAAATACAAGAAGCATTCTTGATTCAGATGGTTTAGGACTAAAATTATACCCTAACCCTACTTCTGATCAGGTAGCATTACATGTAAAAGATGATATACTGAAAAATATAACTGTAACCTCTTTAGAAGGGAAAACTGTATATATGACTTCTTCGGACACTTCAGACTACACACTTGATGTATCTGCACTTCCTAAAGGCGTTTATATTATTTCGGTTAACACAAACAAAGGTACTTACAGCGAAAAGCTAATCGTTAAGTAAAAGTAGTTTACAAAAAAACACCGCCCAAAAGGCGGTGTTTTTACTTTTATGCTGATATATCTTTAAATACGCTTGTTCTAATCGCTTCTTCCTTAGCATTCACAAATTCCATCCTTACACTACCGTCTTCATCAATGGTAGTAAGCTTAATTTCGTGAAGTGTATTTACCAGTTCAGGATTCCAAGGCGTTTTTACTTTTACATAGTTCTCGGTAAATCCGTGAATGTAGCCTTCTTTGTTTTCGCTTTCGAAAAGTACTGTTCGTGTTGAACCTAATTGGCTCTCGTAGAAAGCACGGCGTTTTTTAACCGAAAGTCCTCTTAACATCTTGCTGCGCTTAGCGCGAACATTGTTTGGCACTTCGCCCGGCATGGTCGCTGCAGGTGTGTTGTCCCTTTCTGAATAGGTAAACACGTGCAGGTAGGATATGTCCATTTCGTTAAGGTAGTTGTAGGTCTCAAGGAAATGCTCATCGGTCTCACCAGGAAAACCTACGATAACATCTACACCAATACAGGCATGAGGCATAACTTCCCTTATCTTATTAACACGCTCGGTATAAATTTCACGAAGGTAACGGCGACGCATCAATTTCAGTATATCATTACTGCCCGACTGTAACGGAATATGAAAGTGCGGCACAAAAGTGCGGCTTTGGGAAACGAACTGTATAGTCTCGTTCTTAAGCAGGTTCGGCTCAATAGAAGAGATACGTAAACGCTCAATACCTTCTACTTTATCCAGTTCCTGAACCAACTCATAAAAAGTATGTTCGTGTTTCTTGTTACCGAATTCACCTTTACCATAATCACCAATGTTTACACCGGTAAGTACAATCTCTTTAATGTTTTGCTGAGAGATCTCTTTGGCATTCTGCAATACATTCTCTAAAGTATCACTACGGGAAATACCACGTGCCAATGGGATAGTACAGTAAGTACATTTATAGTCACAACCATCCTGTACTTTAAGGAAAGCACGGGTACGGTCGCCTATGGAATAGCTGCCTACATAAAAGTCGGCTTCTGATATTTCGCACGAATGAACCTCTCCCATGTCATTTTTAGACAGGTCGTTAATGTAATCGGTAATCTTGAATTTTTCGGTTGCACCAAGAACCAGGTCAACCCCGTCTACAGCGGCAAGCTCTTCGGGTTTCAGCTGGGCATAACAGCCAACAGCCGCCACAAAGGCCTTATCATTATTCTTAAGCGCTTTCTTTACGATCTGTTTAAACTGCTTATCGGCATTCTCGGTAACCGAACAGGTATTGATAACATAAATATCGGCCACCTCTTCAAAATCAACACGGTCGAAACCGTCATCCTGAAAACCGCGGGCTATGGTAGATGTCTCTGAAAAATTCAGTTTGCATCCTAATGTATAAAAAGCGACTTTTTTCCTGTTTTCCATTCTATAAGCTACTTGTAAAGTAGTAACTTTAATTATATTTACCCCATCTAAAAAGAGTTTGCAAATTTACACACAAAAATCGACTTGATGAAATCAATAATATACTATATATCAATTTGTTGCTTAATATTATTTTTCTCTTCCTGCGGAAAAACAAAATCTGAAAACCGCGACGACCTTGTTTTTCGGTATAACGAAAATGCTGCCGTTAACTCTTTAGATCCGGCATTTGCGAAGATCCGTCCCTCAATATGGGTATGTAATCAACTCTTCAATGGACTTGTACAGCTTGATGACAGCCTGAACATAAAACCAGATATCGCCAAATCATGGACTATTTCGCCCGATGGTAAAACCTATACGTTCACTTTACGCAATGATGTGTACTTCCATAAGAATATCCTGTTCGGGAAAGACAGTACACGAACTGTAAAAGCAGCCGATTTCAGTTATAGCCTAAATCGCCTGCGCGATGAAAAAATTGCGGCTCCGGGTGGGTGGATACTACAAAACGTTGACAATTTTAAAGCCATTAACGATACTGTTTTCGAAATCAGGCTTACCAAGACCTTCCCTGCTTTCCTTGGGCTATTAACCATGAAGTATGCATCGGTAGTGCCTATTGAAGCTTTCAACACAGCAAATCATGATTTCAGGTCAAATCCGATCGGCACAGGACCTTTCCAATTCAAAATATGGGAAGAGAACGTAAAACTGGTGCTTCGCAAAAATCCGTTGTACTTTGAGAAAGATGAAAAAGGCGTTCAGCTGCCATACATGGAATCTGTGGCTATCACCTTCCTGCCTGACAAGCAAAGCGGATTTCTTCAGTTTGTTCAGGGCAAGCTCGATTTTGTATCAGGCCTTGACCCATCTTATAAAGACGAGATACTTACACCTAAAGGCGAATTGCAGCCAAAATATCGCAAGGATGTAAAAATGATTACCGGGCCCTACCTAAATACTGAGTACATGGGCTTTCGTCTTGATGGTGCCGATAAAGCGGTTAAAGACAAGCGCATTCGTCAGGCTCTTAACTATGGCTTTGACCGTGCTAAAATGATACTGTTTCTTCGTAATGGGATGGGCGCAGCTGCCACCAATGGAATGATTCCGAATGGATTAGGCGGCTTTGGTGCTAAAGGCTATGATTTTGACATCGAAAAAGCGCGTCAGCTTGTTGCTGACTATAAAAAACAAACCGGCGATAACAAGCCGAAAATTATGATGAGCACCAGTGCTTCATACCTTGATATTGCCGAATACCTGCAGCGTGAATGGCAAAAGACAGGGCTTGATGTGCAGGTAGACGTTAACCCGCCTTCAACACTAACGCAATCAATATCAACCGGAAAAGTATCGTTTTTTAAAGCCAGCTGGATTGCCGATTACCCGGATGCCGAAAATTACCTTTCGCTGTTTTACAGCAAGAACTTCTCACCTGGCGGACCAAACTATACCCATTTTAAAAACGATAAATTCGATAAGCTATACGAAGCTGCTTTTTTAGAAACGGACGATGCCAAAAGACATGAAATGTACAAACAGATGGATGCCCTTATGATAGAGGAAGCTCCTGTAATTCCTTTATTTTATGATAAGGCTTCACGATTCACCCGCAGCAATGTATCAGGCCTTGGCATAAACCCCCTGAATTTGCTGGTTTTGAAAAGGGTAAAGAAAGTTTAACAGAAGTTTTTGTTTTAAAAAAAACATAAAAATGTGAACGCAGCGTTTTTTTACCTAACTTAGGAATACCAAAAAGTTGCTAAAACATGAAATCATTACTATCCGCTGCTGCGTTTTTTATTGCCATACTGTCAGTACAGGCACAGGAAACTGTATACAGATCAGAACTTCCATCAAAGGTGCGTTCTTTCCTGACTTATTTCAAGAGTCCTTTTCATCATGCGGTAAAAGCGAGTGATGACCTTTCTACAACTTATGATATTGTACTGAACAATAAAACCGAAATACAATTTGGAGAGAATGGATTGTGGACACTAATAGATGGTAAAGGAAACCCGGTTCCGTTCAAATTTCTGGACAAACCTATTCAGGAATATCTTAAAACAAACAGTAAAGATCTTGTAGTTACCAAAATTGAGCGCTCAAATTCGGAATGCAGGCTGGCCTTCAGTAATGGGCAAAAATGTCATTTTGATGCCAATGGAACCCTATTGGCTGCAAACCAATAGTCACCATTCCCAAATGTTTCCAAAATCTGTTTTTACCTTGCCGGCATAATCGGTATATTTGATATACCCAAACAGCAAAGGCAATATGAAAATCCTAATCATAGAAGATGAGCAGGGACTTAGGGAAGTGATTCGCGAATCGCTCGAAAAAGAAAAATACATTGTAGAAACAGCACACGATTTCATATCCGGAATGGACAAGATCGGCTCCTACGATTACGACTGTGTACTCATCGATATCATGCTTCCTAATGGCAGCGGACTTGATCTGGTCCGTGAGCTCAAAGCCCTCCGCAAAAAAGAAGCTGTCATTATCATTTCTGCTAAAGATGCCGTTGACGATAAGGTTGCCGGGCTCGATTTAGGCGCCGATGACTATTTAGCAAAACCCTTTCACCTTGCCGAGTTACATGCCAGAATCAAATCAGCCATTAGAAGAAAAAACCATGATGGCGACACTGCCATTACATGGAATAACCTCAAACTGTCTCCCGAACAACGTACCGTTACTGTTGACGACACCCCGCTTACACTGAACCGTAAAGAGTTTGACCTTTTATACTATTTTATCATCAACCCGAACAGGCTGATAAACAAGACAGCATTGGCGGAAGCCGTATGGGGCGATTATATAGATCAGGCTGATAATCTTGACTTTGTATATTCACAAATAAAAAACCTCCGCAAAAAACTTAAAGATGCCGCTGCTGAAGCCGATATACAGGCTGTATATGGCATGGGCTATAAAATGAGCTGATGAAATTACGCAATTATACATTACGGTATCTTATCATTGCCCTGCTTGTTGTCATAGCAGTATGGGCAGGCTTGTTTTATGCGGTTATATTAGAAGAGGTCTATGACAATATTGATGACGGCCTTAAAAACTCAAAATTGCTTATCCTTAGAGAAGTCAAAGAGAACGAAGCGATAGTAAACACGCCTGAATTTGGCATTAACCAGTTTAAGATAACTCCGCTGCCACAGGGTCACTATGACGACAAAAGTAGGTTCATAAACACTTTTGAATTCATGGAGTATGACGATGATAATGAACCGGTAAGGCTATTGGAAACCGTATTTGAAGACTCTAAAGGCAATCCTCACCTGCTTACCATACGTGCATCAATGGTTGAAGAAGATGAGCTTCTTGAAGACCTTCTTACTGCCCTTATCGCTCTGTATGCAATGCTGGTTATCAGTATTGGACTGCTGAATTATGTGATTCTTCGCAAAGCATGGAAATCTTTCTACACCACACTCGACAGGCTTAAGCATTTCAGGTTAGGCTCAGGCAAATCATTTGAAGCGCCGGCTTCTTCTATAAAAGAATTCAAAGCGCTGGGCAACGAACTGGAAAGTATGCTAAAACGTAATGAAGAAATTTACTCCAGCCAGAAACAATTTATCGAAAATGCATCACATGAGCTGCAGACACCCTTGGCAATCAGCCTGAACCGACTTGAACTCTATGCCGAAAACAACAACCTGCCGGAAACACAAATGGAAGAAATCGGTAAGATAAGCGATACCCTGAACAGGCTCGTACGCCTTAATAGATCACTATTGATGTTATCTAAAATAGAGAACAGGCAATATACCGAAGAAGAGCCCGTAAACTTTAATGAGCTGATGCTACAGCTTACCGAAGACTTTACTGACCTGGCAGAATACAAAGACATCAATATCACGGTAAAAGCGGATACCCAGCTAAGCTTTACCATGAATCGCGGCCTTGCAGTCACGCTGATAAGCAACCTTATAAAAAATGCCATATTGCACAACCACAAAGGTGGAACAATACATGTCGAAATACAACAAAAAAAGATCAGTATAAGTAATACCGGAAACGAAAAGGCTTTAGACACCAATGCCGTTTTCAGGCGCTTTTACAGGGACAGTTACAATGAGAATTCAACCGGATTAGGTCTGTCTATTGTGAGTTCGATAATAAGCACTTATAAACTTTCTATTGATTATTCCTTTAACAGGATGCATACCTTTAACATAACTTTTCCTTAGAAAGCAGCGGATTTTTGTAAATTCCCATTTGTTTCCAAATTGTGGTACTAAGTTTGTTTAAAATTTAAAACATATACATTATGAAAACCGTATTTAAACTGATACTTACATTGGCATTATTTAGCGGATTTACAGCTAATGCCCAAAAAAGGAATATTACAATAAAAGAACTTCCTGCTGCCGCACAAACATTCCTTTCGCAAAACTTCCCTAAGCAAACAGCAGCCTATGCTGTCGAAGATAAGGGCATGATAAGCACTGATTATGAGATAATGCTTTCTAACGGAGTGGAAATTGAATTTGACGGGAAGGGAAACTGGGAAGAAATAGACGGTAACAAAAATGCCCTGCCACATTCGGTTTTGCCAAAAGCAATCGCTGATTATGCCGACAGGAACTATAAAGGCCAGGGAATAGAAAAAATAGAAAAAGAAAAGTGGGGCTATAAAGTTGAATTCTTAAATGATGTTGAGCTTAGATTTGACAGTAATGGCAAATTTTTAAGGATAGACGATTAAAGGCCCGGTTTTTGGTTTATACCATAACAAAGCTTCAGAGTGCTAATTTTAATTCTGCAAAAGAGAAACGACCATGACAAAACGATTGACATTACTGCTAACCTTATTAGTATTAGGCATATCATCCGTAGCATTTGCACAGGATAAAAAGATAACTTCAGCTCAGTTACCTGCAACAGCACAAAACTTTATCAAACAGCATTTTAAGGGTGCGACGGTAACATCGGCCAAACTGGATAAAGAAATGTTTGACACCGATTATGAAACGGTATTGTCTAACGGGGTAAAAATCAATTTTGATGCCCAGGGCAACTGGGATGAGATCGATTGCCGTAGCGGAGTACCGGCAGCAGTAATACCAAAATCCATAAGCTCTTTTCTTGCTACCAATTATAAAGGACAAAATGTAGTACAGATAGACAAGAAAAAGGCCGGTTATGATATTGAGCTTTCAAGCGGAACCGAAATCGAATTTGACACTAACGGTAAATTCTTAAGGATAGACGACTAAATAAAACAGAGGAGCTTTTACTCCTCTGTTCTTTATTAATAGTTTTTTGTTTAACGTTTATTCTCTTTTCTCCATTGCCATGGATCCACAGGGTTTTCTCCTGCCCATAATCCTGAATGTGAGTTACGTGCCTGTTCTTCATAACGGGCATATTCTTTACTTTTCGAATATTTATAACGCCATGCATAACCTGCAACGATCATTTCAGCATTTACGTTTAAGGTATCATCAACATAAATCGTCCCTAGTATCCTTCCGTATTGATCTCTTTTCTTCTTAGGTTCCACTCTTACCGTTTTTCCAAAACACAGGTCTGAAGCATATTTTTTAGCTGCTTTACCAAACGGCTGAGCACTTTCGGGCGAATCAATATCCACAAGGCGCACCCTTTCAGGTTCGCCATCACGAAGCACCTCAAAAGTATCGCCGTCCTTAATCCCTGTCACTTTTCCTTCAAATATATTTAGTGTATCAGCATCTTTCTGACGCTCAACAGTATTTTCTTTTGGCTGCTGCCTATCCTTTTTCTTATCAGGATTACAGGCCATATAAAACAAGAAAGCCAGCAATAACAGCAGGCTTCCTATAGTATATTTTGATTGGGATTTATTTCTTCTCAATTGCTACATCAAATAATTACAACATTAGTACATTAATCGTCTTTTCTCCATTTTTTGCTTTCTTCAAAAATGTGTTCCATAATGGCAGCATCCTGATCTGTAAACTCAACTTTACGTCGTGACATCACTATTTTGGCCGTTTCAAAAGCCTTTTTTGTTACATAGGTAGTAAAGCCCGATGCACCGCCCCATGAAAAGCTCGGAACAAAGTTGCGAGGAAACCCGCTTCCAAAGATATTTGCACTTACCCCTACAACAGTTCCTGTATTGAACATTGTATTAATTCCCGACTTACTGTGGTCGCCCATCATCAATCCGCAGAACTGAAGCCCGGTTCTTACGAAGCCTTCTTTTTCGTAGCTCCATAGTTTAACCTCTTCATAGTTGTTCTTAAGGTTTGAGTTATTGGTATCGGCACCCAGGTTACACCATTCGCCAAGTACTGAATTCCCAAGGAAACCGTCATGACCTTTGTTAGAGTACCCGAACAGTACCGAGTTGCTAACCTCTCCTCCTATCCTGCTGTGCGGGCCAACAGTAGTTGCTCCATATACTTTAGTCGCCAGTTTTACCTGAGCTTCTTCGCAAAGTGCAAATGGCCCACGGATAACAGAGTTCTCCATTATCTCTGAGTTTTTACCTATATATATAGGCCCTGTAGAAGCGTTTAGGGTAACAAATTCAAGCTTTGCACCTTCTTCAATGAATATATTTTCAGCAGCGATGACATTTACGCTTGACGGTATAGGCTGCGAAACACGCCCTTCGGTCAGCAATTCAAAATCTTCACGGATGGCTGCGTCATTCTTTTGAAAGATATCCCACGGATGCTCTATGGTAAGGCACTCTTCGGTAAACTCAATAATATCGTAAGTATCAAAGTCTACTTCTTCCTGTGTCTCATTAGTGTAAAAAGCAATAACATCATCTCCTTTAAAGATAGCCTGATTTGGTTCAAGTGCCATAACCATCTCGGCCAGTATCTCATTAGGCAGGAATGATGCGTTGATCATTACATTCTCTTCCATCTCTACCATTGGGAATTTATCCATAAGATACTCCTCGGTAAGTGTAGTGGTAGTATAGCCAATATGCTTTTCCCATTTTTCACGGATGGTTAGGATACCCACACGGATATCGGCTACAGGCCTTGTATAGGTAAAAGGAAGCAACGCATTGCGCACAGTTCCGTCAAAGAGAATATAATTCATTGTGATAGATTGTCGGTTTACAAAGTCTCAAAGTTACAAAGTTTCGTTGCAAAACAAAGAACTCAATAAAATAAACCGCAATAAAAAAGCCTTCCGTTTCGGGAAGGCTTTGTATGATATAGATATTTAAAACTATTCTTCAGTTTTAGTATCTGCTTTGCTGAATTTAGCATATTTAGTTTTGAACTTGTCAATACGTCCTGCAGTATCGATAAGTTTAGATTTACCAGTGTAAAAAGGGTGAGAAGTTCTTGAGATCTCCATTTTCACTACAGGGTACTCAACACCTTCGTGTACAATTGTTTCTCTTGTGTCAGCAGTAGATTTAGTAATAAAGACTTCTTCGTTTGACATGTCTTTAAAAGCAACTAATCTGTAATTTTCCGGGTGAATACCTTTTTTCATCTTGATAAATTTTTATTGTTTTGGCTATACCTCACTTTGAAGCTTTCTATACGAAAGGTGTAAATGATTTACAGCTTTTTGTTTTTAAACTTTAATTTGAGGTGCAAAAGTACAATTATATTTCAAATATCAAACAACAATTATATTTTTTTTCAATGTAACTCAAATACAAATGTAGCGACTGATTATTCCATAATTAGTATATTTGTGGATTAATTTAACCAACTATAAAACCAAACCATGGAAAACAAAGACGCCGTTCAAAAACCAGCATTAGGAAAATCAGCAGTGCCATACGGAATCATATTTGGCCTTATTATGATTATTGAACTTGTAACAATGTTTTTTTTAAAGCCGGACCCCATAGAATCAGGGTGGGTAGGAACTCTTGTAAACATCCTTAATTTCTTAGTGTTTCCTTTTATTTTTATTACCCTTGCGTGCAACAATTATAAAAACAAAATAAACGGCGGCTATATATCATTTGGGCAGTGCCTGAAGACCGGCGTTGCAGTTTGCGTTGTAGCTGCTGCCTTATATGCTGTATTCTACTTTATTTTCAATATGATATTCCCTGAATTTATCTCAGATTCAATTGAACAGATGAAAAGGGTTAGCATACATAAAAACCCTAACATGACAGCAGCCGAAATGGAAATGATGTTAGCAGTAGTTGAAAAAACCATGTCTCCGTATGTTGCAGGTCCTGTGACCATAGTAATGTATGCTTTTGTAGGTTTGGTAGAATCATTAATAGTAGGTGCTTTTGTAAAAAAAGAAAATCCTTATGGGTCTTTCGCTCCTCAGGACGAAGAAAACAACACAGGGAACGAATAATAATCAATGAATATATCTATAGTTATACCTCTTCTTAACGAAGAGGAATCGTTACAGGAACTGCATCAGTGGATCGTTAGGGTCATGGCCGAAAACAATTTCAGCTATGAGGTTATCTTTATAGATGATGGCAGTACTGACAATTCCTGGAACATCATAGAGCAGCTTGCTGCTCAAAACCCAAATAGTAAAGGCATCCGTTTCCAAAAGAACTACGGCAAGTCTCAGGCATTGCATGCCGGGTTTGCCAAAGCACAGGGCGATGTGATCATCACCATGGATGCCGACCTGCAGGACAGCCCCGACGAAATTCCGGGATTGTACAGCATGATCACAGGTGAAAATTTTGACCTGGTGTCTGGCTGGAAGAAAAAGCGTTACGATTCTGTTGTAGCAAAGAATCTTCCGTCTAAGCTGTTCAACTGGGCTGCCAGGAAAACATCGGGCGTTAAGCTAAATGATTTCAATTGTGGACTTAAAGCCTACAAAAACATAGTTGTTAAGAACATCGAGGTTTCGGGTGAGATGCACCGTTATATCCCCGTACTGGCGAAAAATGCAGGTTTTGCTAAAATAGGCGAAAAAGTGGTTATTCACCAGGCAAGGAAATACGGTACTACCAAATTTGGAATGGAGCGTTTCATCAACGGTTTCCTTGACCTTATAACAATATGGTTCCTTTCCCGTTTCGGCAAAAGGCCAATGCACCTCTTTGGAGCACTTGGAGCACTGATGTTCATGATAGGGTTTGGATCGGCTATATATATAGGTGTCGCAAAACTGATACATCTTGCCTACAACGAAAAAGCCATACTGATAACTGCCAATCCGTGGTTCTATATTGCGTTAACCACCATGATAATAGGCACTCAGTTGTTTTTGGCAGGGTTTCTCGGCGAAATTATACTTCGCACAAAAAACAACGAGGAGCGTTATAAAATTAGTAAAACCTTATAATTTCTATTTTGTAACTTGACGTCTCGTCACATCCTTTAAAAATTAAACTGAAATGGAGATTAAACAAGATATACTTGATAAAGTAAACATTTGGCTTACACCGGTTTTTGATACAGCTACACACGATGCTGTTAAAGAAATAATGACATCTTCGCCTAAAGAGCTTGAAGAATCCTTTTATAAAAACCTTGAATTCGGTACCGGAGGCATGAGGGGCATTATGGGCCCGGGCACCAACCGTATCAATAAATATACCCTTGGTAAAGCAACACAGGGACTTTCTGATTACCTGAAAACATCATTCCCCGGTGAAGAACTTAAAGTTGCTATCGCATACGACTGCCGCCATAACAGCGACACCCTTGCGAAAGTAGTTGCCGATGTATTCTCTGCTAACGGAATCAAAGTATTCCTGTTTTCTGAACTTCGCCCTACCCCGGAACTTTCATTTGCTGTAAGGCAGCTGAATTGTCATGCGGGTATTGTACTTACCGCATCGCACAACCCCCCTGAATATAACGGATACAAAGTGTACTGGCAGGATGGCGGACAACTTGTACCACCACAGGACAAAGAACTTATAGATGTTATTGAGGCTTTAAACTATGACCAGATCAATTTTCAGCCGAATGAAGGCCTAATTGAATATATAGGAAACGATATTGATAAATCATTCATCCGTTCTTCGCTACAGGCTGCTACCTTTGGCACACAGCAGGAAGCTAAGAACGAGCTTAAGATCGTTTTCACGCCACTGCACGGAACTTCGGTAACACTCATACCTGACCTTCTTGAAGATGCAGGCTATAACAACGTACACATTGTAGCTGACCAAGCCAAACCTGACGGAAACTTCCCAACGGTAAAATCGCCGAATCCGGAAGAACCTGAAGCCCTGGCAATGGCTATTGCCCTTGCAAACGAAATAGGCGCTGATATTGTTGTGGGTACCGATCCTGACAGTGACCGCCTTGGTGTAGCTGTACGCAATGGCAACGGTATCATGACACTACTTAACGGTAACCAGACCATGGTACTGATGACGCATTTCCTTTTAGAGCAATGGAAGAAAAAAGGCCTGCTTAAAGGCAACGAATTTGTAGCTTCGACCATCGTTTCTACCCCAATGATCATGGAACTGGCTTCAGCTTACAATGTAGGCTTTAAAGTTGGGCTTACCGGTTTTAAATGGATTGCCAAAATGATCAAAGATTTCCCGAATGAGAAATTCATTGGCGGTGGCGAAGAGAGTTTTGGCTACATGATAGGTGATGAAGTACGCGATAAAGATGCTGTTACCTCTACCCTATTACTTTCCGAAATGGCAGCACAGGCAAAAGCTAATGCAAGTTCGCTATACCAGGAACTGCTCAAACTATACGAACAATACGGTTTCTACAAAGAATACCTTATATCACTGACCAAAAAAGGCATGGATGGTGCTGCCGAGATACAGCAGATGATGCTTGACCTGCGCAACAATCCGCTTAAGGAAATAAATGGCGAAAGCGTAGTGATGGTAGAAGATTACAAGGCTTCTACCGCCCTTAACATGTTTACCAACGAGATCGAGGAGCTTAAGCTGCCAAAATCTGACGTGCTTATCTACTATCTTGCAGATGGTACTAAAATATGTGCACGCCCAAGTGGTACAGAACCAAAAATCAAATTCTACTTTAGCGTAAACGAACCGCTAAACGACATTAAAAACTTTAAAGAAGTCGAAGCATCGCTTGATGCCAAGATTAAAAACATCATCGAAGAGATGAGCCTGATCTAAATGAGTAATTTCAAGAAAATTTTTCGCTTTGCGATCCCTTACAAAAAGTACGCTTACCTGAATATTTTTTTTAATATCCTGTATGCGCTTTTTAGCACATTATCATTTATTGCGCTAATACCGATGATTTCGGTAATATTTGATGATACTAAAAAAGTAACAACAATACCTGTATATACTGATATCTGGCATTTAAAGGATTATTTGACAGAATACCTGAATTACTATGTAACAATCACAAACAGTACTAAAGGTCCTGAGGTTACATTAGCCAGCATGGTAGTGATCATTATCAGTATATTCCTTTTAAAAAACCTTTTCAATTATTTAGCCCTATTTTTTGCGACATATCTTCGAAATGGCGTTTTAAGGGATCTTCGTAACGCCATGTATAAAAAGGTAATAGAACTGCCATTGGCTTTCTATTCCGAGAAACGAAAAGGGGATGTAATAGCACGTATGTCTTCAGATGTTAATGAAGTACAAACCTCCTACCTCTCTATTCTTGAATTAATCATCAAAGAACCTCTTACGATTATATTCTCAATCGCATTTATGGTGGGAATAAGTCCTAAACTAACACTTTTTGTTTTCATCTTCATCCCCGTTTCAGGATTTATTATCTCTAAAATTGGTAAATCACTAAAGAAACGATCAGGCAGGGCACAGGTTGAACAAGGTATGTTCCTTTCTATTATTGAAGAAACCCTGGGCGGATTAAAAGTGATAAAAAGCTTTACCTCTGAAGGTTATTTCTCTAAAAAATTCTACGACTCAACCGACAGGCATTACAACTTATCCAATAAGATACTTAACCGACAAAACCTTGCCTCTCCATTAAGCGAATTTATGGGCATCATGGTTATAGCCATATTATTATGGTATGGAGGCCATATGGTACTGGTAGAACATTCCCTTGAAGGAGGAGCATTTATAGGATATATGGGCCTTGCCTACAATATACTTACACCTGCTAAAGCCATTTCTAAAGCATCTTACGACATCAAAAAGGGTAATGCTGCAGCCGACAGGCTTATGGAAGTACTGGAACAGGAAAACCCGATAACCGACAAACCAAAAGCTCTTGACAAGGATACTTTTGAAAGTAACATAAGCATTGAGAATATCAACTTCCGTTATGAAAAAGAAGATGTTCTGAAAGATTTCTCACTTATAGTACCAAAAGGACAGACAGTTGCACTTGTAGGGCAGTCGGGTTCAGGAAAAAGTACGATCGCCAACCTGCTTACACGTTTTTATGATGTTCAGGAGGGTGCAATTAAAATCGACGGAACCGATGTTCGTGATTTTAAGCTCCACTCACTGCGCGGCCTTATGGGACTTGTGACTCAGGACAGCATACTATTTAACGACACTATCCGTAATAACGTTGCCCTGGGCAAAGAGGATGCTACAGATAATGAAATCATCGACGCACTTAAGATTGCCAATGCTTATGAGTTCGTTAAAGATCTTCCGGATGGCATTAACACTAATATTGGCGATAGCGGAAATAAACTTTCCGGTGGTCAGAAACAGCGTCTTAGCATTGCCCGTGCTGTTTTAAAGAACCCTCCTATCATGATCTTAGACGAGGCTACCTCTGCCCTGGATACCGAAAGCGAAAGACTGGTACAGGAAGCATTAGAGAACATGATGCAGAACAGGACATCAGTAGTTATTGCCCACAGGCTTTCTACTATCCAAAAGGCAGACAAGATCGTTGTTATGAAAAAAGGACGCATTGTTGAGCAGGGCACACACGATGAGCTTATTGCTCAGGATGGTGCTTACAAAAAACTCGTAATGATGCAGTCTTTCGAATAGATTTTAGACATCAATAAATAACATAGTATTAATAGCTGCATTTTTTGCAGCTATTTTTTTATGCCTTATTTTTATGCATCCAAAAAACATATAAAGTATATGCCTGTAAAAGCAATCATTTACGACCTTGACAATACCATTTATCCTGTAAGTTCCATTGGCGACAAGCTATTCGGTCCTGTATTTGACCTTATTGCTACCAGCGGAAAACACAATGAAAACCTTGACGACATTCGCAAGGCTATTATGCGTACTCCGTTCAGGCTTGTGGCACAGCGTCATGGCTTTAGCGATGAACTTACCCAACAAGGAATCGATTTACAAGAGGCAATGGACTATCAGGGAGAGATACTTCCTTTTGAAGATTATCCTGAGATAAAACATATTCCCGGAGAGCGTTTCCTTGTTACCACAGGTTTCAGGACCATGCAGCTAAGTAAGATACGTCAGTTGGGTATTCATGACGATTTTAAGGAAATACATGTGGTCAACCCTGTAGAAACTTCCAAGAAAGAAGTGTTTGCCGATATACTAAGACGTTACAGTTATAATCCTGAAGAGGTATTGGTTATTGGCGACGACCCGGAAAGCGAAATTGCAGCCGCCAAAGCATTAAGAATTCCTACCGTGCTTTATGATAAGACAGACAACTTCGGTGAAAAAGAGGCCGATTATAAAATAAAACATTTCGCAGAGCTTGCCGCTATTATTCAAAATTATTGAGTATCTCCATATCATTCTAGCCTTTTGAAATCTCTTTACACATAATGCAATAAACTGAAGTACAGTAAAGTTCAACCCTATAAACCTCACTTTTCTTTCCATAGAATACCTAACCGATTTGTAACGAAAATATAAATTAAATCCGAAAGTTTTAATGTAACTTTAAGCGACTTTCGTTGTACAAAAAACTGCTAACTATGTATATTTTTAATAAAGACATTGAACTACCAAGTAATGATACCATTGTCTGGAAATACATGGACCTTTCTAAATTCCTCGACCTGCTGCTTTGCAGACAAATGTTTATGGCCAGATCGGATAAGTTTGAAGACCAATATGAAGGTACTTTCAGCGAACCTACGTATGAAGAACTGAAAAAATTATCCGAAAACAATCCTGAATTCCTCCAGCACCATAAGACACACCGCAAGAATGTGGTCATAAGCAGTTGGCATATCAATGAATATGAATCGTTTGCTATGTGGCAGATATTCACCAAAAATAACGAAGGCCTGGCAATACAGTCAACAATAGGCCGCATGCAGGAAGCATTGGGCCCCGAAAATCGTTATGATCAGTACATCGGCGCTGTAACCTATATCGATTACAAAAAAGAATATGTGCCTCTTGACAATGCTTTTTTCCCTTTTCTCTTCAAAAGGAAAAGCTTTCAGTACGAACGCGAAGTGAGGATAATCTCTGACCTTTCAGAGCAGCAGATGTACATTAACGAAGGAGTAAAAATAAATGTAGACATCAATAAACTTATTGATAAGATCTACATACACCCAAAATCAGAGAATTGGTATAAAAATCTTGTGATACAACTGATGCAGCAGCTTGGCTTTGATTTTGAAATAGAGAAATCAGACCTGGAGAGCGATATTTTTGTGTAATAGTATTGAGATATGAGATTTTAGATGTGAGACTGTAGACAAGACACGTTAGATGTTTAATCATTTTCCCAATTCTAATTCACAGGCTCATATTCAGAAACAGTCCATTCATCAGAAGTAAGGCTTACGTAATGGTAATGCACTTTATCATTTTTATCGAAAGCACCATTTTTATTGATATCCTCAATAGTACGGAAGTATACCCTGCCCTGCACCTCGATAAGATTCCAGTCAATCAGCTCCTGAGCATCCTGAGATAGTTTCTTGAATCCTTTACCGGCAGCATCACTGATGTAAAGCGACTTGATATCATTCACATCTACTTTGCTGTCCTGATTGGTATCGGCATCGACAAGTGTATAAAGAAGGATATTCTTTTTATACTTTGCCGCGATGGTATTAAGATAAGTAGCAGTCTGTATCTGGATTTTTTTAGTAGTAAGCGGTCGCAATGCCGTTGAGTCAACATGCTGAAACTTCAGGTTTTCGAAATAGCCTGTTATCTCAAAACGATTGTAGTTAGATATCGCATAGCTTACATTACCATTAGTTCGGCTGGTACCATAACTCCTGTTAGAATCATCATACACCCTTATATCCCCCACAGGATGGATAAGATACTTAGTCCCCTCCATATGCACAGGAAGATCGGCTACCTTAATTTCGGTAGAATCAACTTTTTTTGCCTGCCCTTTACCCGAACCGGCTTCATCATAAATAACTTTTGGCTTCTGCTCTTCCTCTTTACAGGCAACAAAAAATAACGAAGACAAGGCGATGATGGCTATAAGGGCTTTTTTCATTGTAATAGGGATATGTAATCAAAAATAAGCAAAATGTTTCAAATAATTATATACTCACATTCAGCTTAAGGCTAAAAACACGGCTGGTAAGGTAATTCGGTATGCCATACTGGCTTTTGGTATACACATCGCGCACCCATGTATTCGTAATTGCATTTTGGTTATTGAACAGGTTAAATATTTCAAGCCCTAATGAAAGATCCCTGAATACTGACAGCCAGTGCCCCTTAGGATAATCTGATTTTGAATCAACAAACACATAGGCAAAGCCAGCATCTACCCTGCGATAATCGTTAAGTCGCGACTGGTAGAGGTACGGATCAGCATAAGATGGCGAACCACCTGGAAGCCCTGTATTATATACCATGTTCAGGTACACTTTTAAACTTGGGATGTTAGGTACATAATCCTGGAAAAGGATTGCAAATTTCAATCTTTGATCTGTAGGCCTTGCTATATATCCCCTGTCATTCAGGTTTTCTTCGGTTTTCATGTAGCCAACAGTAACCCACGACTCAGTACCCGGAACAAACTCACCATTCATCCTGAAATCAAGCCCGTAAGCATAAGCCACCGCATCATTATTGGCACGGTAACGCATACGTACATTCTCAAGGGTATACGTATTTACATTATCCATTTTTTTATACCAAACTTCAGAAACCAATTTAAATGGCCTTTCCCAAAGTTTAAAGCTATAATCATTCCCTGCTACTATATGTATTGATTTTTGAGCCTCTACATTAGGCCTTACCTGACCCAGTGAGTCACGCAGCTCCCTATAGAATGGCGGCTGATGATAAAAACCTCCCGAAAGGCGGAAAAGCATATCCTTATTCCATGAGGGCTTAAGTGTAAGCTGTGCCCTTGGGCTAACGGTTGTTTGGCCTTTACCGTCTAAATTACCACTAACCGTCCAGTGCTGTGCTCTTACCCCTGCATTGATAAAAAGGTCGGCTTCTCCAATTTTAGTCCTGTGGCTCCATTGTGCAAAGCCCGAAAAACGGTTTATCTGGGTAAAGTTTGTCGCTCTCACATTTTGATAAGGTACAAGCGCTCCCGTAAAAGGTGTATAAGGCTGGTCATTTGGAAGATCAACAATTGGTGGCCTTACCGAAAATCCTGCAGAATCTATAACTTCCCATTCCACAAGCCTGTCGCGAATATCTTCGCGGGTATATTTTACACCCCACTCCAGCCTGTTATTATCTATAATATGATACCCCTTAACTTCTGCATTTGCAATAAGTGCATCAAGATTATTACGGGCGTGGTTAAGCTGTGAGCCTACCCCGCGTGCATATTTTATATCTCCAAAAGTATCAGAACCGATATTAGTATCTACTTCACCCAGGTTGTATTGTGCCAGAATGTCGAAATACTCCTGCTCTACTGTATGATATAATGAGCCAATAACCTTGAACTGGAAATTTTCAGACACTGTATAAGTAGATTTTATAGCACCAAAATAAGTAGTGTACTGGTCTTTTTCTTTACCGTTGTAAAATATTTGCAAAGCTATAGGTTCATCGATCGTACCAAAATTAGTTTGCCTGTACAAAGGTTCATAGGTATAATTATTCTGCGATATGTTACCCAAAAAATTCAGTTCCCATTTAGATGAAGGTGTAAAATTTACCATCGCCTGAACATCGGTAAATGTAGGTTTATAATTAGATTCGGTCTCCTGGCTGTTTACCAGAAGGCTGTTATTCCTGTAACGCCCCCCAACGATTGCACTCCACTTCTGGTCTTTAGAAATAGCTTCAGCCGTAAGGCTGGCACCAAGAAAACTCGCTTCGGCCGTAAGGCCAAATCGTGTAGGCCTCCTGTAGGTTATATCAAGCACCGACGACATTTTATCGCCATACTTAGCCTGGAATCCACCAGCTGAGAAATCAACATTCTGAACCATTGATGTATTAGTAAAGCTCAACCCCTCCTGCTGCCCTGATCGGATCAGGAAAGGACGGTATATCTCGATATCTTCTACATAAACAAGGTTCTCATCATAACTCCCCCCGCGCACAGCATACTGTGTACTCATCTCATTATTAGAGTTTCCTCCAAGCAGCTTAACGATATTCTCTACTCCGGCATTAGCTCCGGGGATATTCTGGATAACATCACGTGATATTTTAGTAAGCCCCTGTATGCTCTGGCGGCTTGTTTCGGCATTGATTTTAACCTGTGGCAACATTTTGCTTGTCGCCTCAAGCACAGCATTGATCTCTCCTTTTTTACCTGCCGGCAATGTAATTGGAACTGATGCTGGTGTAAAACTAACATGGGTATAGTAAATGATGATTTCTTTACCTGCCGGTATCTCCAGTTTGTAAAAACCGGTCTTGGCAGAAGCCGTCTCTCCGGTAGCACCATTATCATCATAAGAAACTGTAACACCTTCAACTGGCTGGCCGCTTTCATCTAAAAGTACGCCAAATATTAGAGCCTTATCCTGAGCAAATGCAGTGGCGCTGAACAATACAAACAGCAGCGCAAATATTCTATTTATTGTTTTCAACAGAGGTTGGGTTTTGTGTTCTGAAAAAATGCGTCTCAAAGGTAGCAGAATTTCCCACACTATCAGTAACTATAACTTTTAAATCGTTACGGCCTTCGGCAGCTATGCCGTCACTGAAATTGTGGAAGATGACCCTTGTTTTATAATCGTAATGCATGAGTATCCATTTGCCGTTCAGCCATGCATCTATGGTAGCAATGCCCGAACGGTCGTCACTTACCTTCATATTGAACTGCTTGTTTTTAGTTAGCCATTTGCCCGGTGTAAAGCTCGGACTGAAAATTTTTGGCGGATTGTTATCCTGCGCAAGCTTAAAGTTTCCAAGCGTTTTTACCTTGGCCGTAAGCCTTCCGTTTTCCATAACGCTCGAATTGTACGAAAGTTTCTTTTCGTTAAAGGTGGCAATGAATGTTTTTTGAAGCACTTCTTTAGATATCCCTTTTACATCAAACGATACTGTTATGGGCGTATGCACAGGTACAGTTTCGTTATTTATGTAAAGAATAGAATCCTTCACATCAAAATCCATGTAAAAATCATCATAGAATGCATTTGCAGGAACAAATACCGATATATTGTTCTTGGTATAGTTATTATCATTAGCCGCTTTTACGAGGTAAGGCGTAACTTTTTTAGGTTCTGAAACCTCTGCCGGCTTATCGGAGTATTCAATGCTTCCGTTTATAGTCGTTTTGTTGCCGTGGTAATCACTTACCACGATCCTGTAGTTCTTTACTTCACCGGGAACAACATCAATCTGCCCGTTGGTCGTATTGCTCTTTATCATCGAAAACGCATAAGGCGTGCGATAGAACAACTTTTGGAAACGCTGACCGGTAGTGTAATAACGAGGATAATCTATAAAATTATTGATATAACGTCCTTCGTTGAACGCAAATGTATTGAAGGTATATGTAAAGCCGGGAGTACCATTATAAAACGTCTCCATTTTATAGATACCGTTGTTGCCAACACTGCCTGTAGATTTATCTGAAGTGCTTACTTCAATACCTATCTTTCCTTTCGCTTCAATTTTATCGGCAAGATAAGTACCGTCGCCCTGCATCTTTACATTTACAGGCAATGCCCTGCCCAATTCGTTTACCACAGCACCATCGCTTAACGGATATACCATCAGCCCGTGGAATGAAGGTGCTTTGGTATCCTGCATCTTTTTATCAAGACCAAACAGTAACGGATTGATAACCCATTCTGTTTTTGTATCCCTCACCTCAAAATGCAGGTGTGGCCCTCCTGACCCTCCGGTATTACCGGAAAGCCCTACAAGCTCGCTTTTAGTAACTTTTATTTCGTCTTTAGCCGGAAAAATCTCAATCTCAAAAGACTTTTTCTCATATTGTTTAGCCCTTACATACGCCTCAATTTTATCTGCATAAGCGCTAAGATGCCCATAAACGGTAGTATACCCATTCGGGTGATCTATATACAATACGGTACCATAGCCATACGATGACACTTTTATACGCGATACATACCCATCTGCGGCAGCATATACGGGCAACCCTTCACGCTGCTCGGTACGGAAGTCCAGACCGGCATGAAAGTGATTGGTGCGCAATTCTCCAAAAGTGCCCGAAGGGTGAATAGGTATATCCATAGGCGAACGGAAGTAGTCCTGCGGATAAGGATTCTGTGCTTTGAGCGAAAATGTAATAAGTAAGGATAAAAGAAGTAATCTCATAGGGCTAAAATATAAAAAACCTTAAAAAAAACCTCAGGCTTTAGCTTAATGTTATAACTGTTTACCTCCCAATTTATTACGCCTCTACGAAATTTTTCGCATAATTTTTCCTTAAACTATTGTTTCTAATTAAAGTAATATTAACTTTGTAAAATCATGTAATGAAAGTTGACTGTTATGAACGGATTATCCGAAATAGTTGATGCTCTTGAGATTAAGCTTGAAAGACTGGCTCAGAGGCTGGACAGGTTACAAGCAGAAAAACAGGAGTTGGAAAACGAGGTTTCCCGGTCGGCTTTGGCTTTAAACAGGCAGAGTGACGAGATTTTATTGCTAAAACAGCAAAATGAGTCTTTGAGGATGGCCAATTCATTACTGGGCAGTGACGACAATAAAAGAGACACGAAACTCAAAATAAATTCATTGATCCGCGAAATAGATTATTGCATAGCACAACTATCTGATTAATATAGAAGATGGACGATAAGCTGAAGATCAAAATATCAATTGCTGACAGGGTTTATCCCTTAAACGTGGACCCGTCGCAGGAAGAAGGCTTACGAAGTGCCTCTAAAAAAATTGATGCCATGATAAGGCAGTTCGAAGAAAACTATGCTGTTCGCGATAAACAGGACGTTTTAGCCATGTGTGCATTGCAATTTGCAGCACAGAGCGAACAAAAGCAGATTGATAAGTCTGCCGACCTGGAAGATGCCTTTGAAAGGCTTAGGAAAATGGATGAAAAAGTGAGCAAGCTTCTCTCTGAATAATAAAATACGTTCTTTACATACGTCAAAAATACTGCCTACATTAGTACAAATTTGATAAACTCAACGCCAATTCTTTAAAATGGGTGAATCGTCGCTACTATAGCATGCTGCCTCGAGCAGATCCTTGAACAGCGGGTTAGCCCAAAACTTGTCAATACGAGTTTATACAATTCTTCTGATGTGGGCTTTTTTTATATATAAAAACAACCAAACAAAATCTAAATGGATATAGCTTTAATAATAATTATCGGGATCGTAGGTGTAGCGATAGGATTTGGGGTCGCGAAGTTCCTGGAGAAAAAAAATGTATCAACACTGATAAAAAACGCCAGAAAAGAGGCATCTAATATCATAAAAGACGCTACTAAAGACGGCGAAAACATAAAAAAAGACAAAGAGCTTAGGGCTAAAGAAAAATTTCTTGAACTTAAAGCTGAACATGAGCAGGTAATTTTAGCTAAAGACAGAAAAATTTCAGAAGCTGAAAAAAGAACGCGTGATAAAGAATCTCAGGTATCTAATGAGCTTGCTAAAACTAAGAAAGTAAACGACGAAGCAGAAGCTAAAATCGCCGATTATAACTCTCGCATTGAGTACCTTGACAAGAAACAACACGAGATAGACAGGCTTCACAAAAGCCAGGTAGAACAGCTTGAGGTTATCTCAGGCCTATCTGCTGATGAAGCTAAAAACCAACTTGTAGAAAGCCTTCGTGCAGAAGCTAAAACAAGTGCAATGTCTCACATTCAGGATACTATCGAAGAAGCTAAACTTACTGCACAGCAGGAAGCTAAGAAAATCATCATCAGCACTATTCAGCGTGTAGGTACCGAAGAAGCAGTAGAAAACTGTGTATCGGTATTCAACATCGAGTCTGACGACGTTAAAGGACGTATCATTGGGCGTGAAGGACGTAACATCCGTGCGCTTGAAGCTGCTACAGGTGTTGAGATCATCGTAGACGATACTCCTGAGGCGATCATCCTTTCTTGTTTTGACCCTGTTAGAAGGGAAGTTGCACGTCTTGCTTTACACAAGCTTGTTACTGACGGCAGGATTCACCCTGCACGTATCGAGGAAGTAGTTGCCAAAACAACAAAACAGATCGAAGACGAGATCATCGAAGTTGGTAAACGTACGGTTATCGACCTTGGTATACACGGGCTTCACCCGGAACTTATAAAAATCGTAGGTAGAATGAAATACCGTTCTTCTTACGGACAGAACTTACTACAGCACTCAAGAGAGGTTGCCAAACTTTGTGGTATCATGGCAGCAGAACTTGGCCTTAATGTTAAGCTTGCGAAAAGAGCAGGTCTTCTTCACGATATCGGTAAAGTACCGGATGCTGAAAGCGACCTTCCTCACGCATTGCTTGGTATGCAGTGGGCTGAAAAATATGGTGAGAAAGAAGAAGTATGCAACGCTATTGGTGCTCACCACGACGAGATTGAAATGAAATCATTGCTATCGCCTATCATCCAGGTGTGTGATGCAATCTCAGGTGCAAGACCGGGTGCAAGGAGACAGGTTCTTGACTCTTACATCCAGCGTCTTAAAGATCTTGAAGATATTGCTTACGGATTCCAGGGCGTTAAGAGCGCTTATGCTATCCAGGCAGGACGTGAGCTTCGTGTTATCGTAGAAAGCGAAAAAGTAACCGACGATATGGCGGCGAACCTTTCTTTCGAGATCTCTCACAAGATCCAAACCGAAATGACCTACCCTGGTCAGGTAAAAATTACCGTTATCAGGGAAACAAGAGCGGTTAATATTGCGAAATAAGTTACTGAGGTTCTTAGCTGCTTAGGCACTGAGGCTAAAAATATAAAACTCCGGAGGAAACTTCGGAGTTTTTTTTATGGATTTATTGTTGCCAGAAAATGAGCAAGAGTAGGTTTCCCCTCCTTTGGAGGGGTGGCTGAAAGCCGGGGTGGTTCATTTTAAAATTTTATTTATATTTACTAATACCAAGTTATTAAAAAATGAAATTTATAATATCTTTCAAGGAAAGAGCACAGTTAGGTTTGCACCAACTATCCCAACAGAAACCAGTTACTTTAGAAATGGCTCGTCGTCAGGCGCAACAACTGAAAACACAAAGCACCTCAAAGAACAAGAAGAGCAGAGGCTAGAAGATTTTATATCTGCAAACAATCTTTGGATAAATGATATTGACCTTTCACAATATGTAAGTGAAGGTGCTGAGCAAAAAGTTTATCTAAAAGATTCTGACCATGTTCTTAAACTAAATGATGCTATCTACTATAGCTCATGGAAAGATTATCTTTATAATCTCTTACTCCACAATTATTTCTTCGAAGATACTGCCTACGATTTACTGGGATTTACAAAAAATGAGGATACTCTATATGCCATTGTGCAACAGACTTATGTATCAATTACAGAACTTACAGATTTAAAACAGGTTAAAGCCTTTATGAAGTCCAATGGTTTTGAAAACAATCGCAATAATGATTATATCCACCGTGAACTTGGAATTATTCTTGAAGACTTACACGATGAGAATGTTTTGACTAAAGATGGCTTCCTTTATTTTATCGATACTGTATTTTATCTTAAAGATGAATTTTGGCAAATAGATGAATAACCTCCGGGTATTCAGACTTACATTCTTATACTAATAACAAAACCCTCCCCTGAATGAACAGAGAAGGGTTTCTTCCACTTAAAACAATAACACCATTATCTCCAGCCCCCGCCAAGTGACCTGTATAACTGGGCCACAGCGTTCAGCTGGTCTCTTTTTAATGCTGCCAGATCCAGTTCGCTCTGCAGCACATTGCTTTGTGCATTTATAACTTCCAGATAATTGGCCATACCGCTTTTGAACAGCATGTCGGCATTGGTTGTCGCTTTGTGCAGGTTGGCCACTCGATCTGCCGCAAACTCCTGCTCCTGTTTAAGTTTCTCTACCCTCACCAGTGCGTCTGATACTTCGCCTACAGCTTTTAGTACCGACTGCCTGAAGGCAATAACTGCTTTTTCACGCTCTACTTTAGCTACTTCATATTGCGTACGAAGCTGCTTTCTTTGCAACAGTGGCTGTGTAACGCTACCGGCCACCATACCAAATAATGAAGCTGGCATATTAAACCAGTTATCTGATTTGAAAGAGTTAAGACCGCCTGTCGCTGTAATGTTCAGCGCCGGGTACATAGAGGCTTTGGTTACCCCTACTCTTGCATTGGCCGATACAAGTTCATATTCTGATGCCTTAACATCGGGCCTGTGATTTAAAATTGATGACGGAACTCCAGATGATAGTTCTGTAAGCAAAGGCGTAAGATCCAGCGTGCTGCTTCTCACGATTTCTGACGGAAGCGCACCTGTAAGTAAGCTCAGCCCATTCTCCTGGATGATGATTTCTTTTTCCAGCATGGGTACTATCTGTGCAGCTTTTAATCGTTGTGTTTCTGTCTGCTGAATGGCAAGCGATGTCACCTGCCCTGCATCAAACTGCATTTTTACAATACGCAATGTATTCTCATTCAGTGCAAGGTTCTTTTTGGCAATAGCCAATTGTGAATCCAGCATCAGCAGGTTATAGTAACCCTGTGCTACACCCGCAACAAGATTCGTCTGGATAAGTTTTCTTGCTTCTTCTGTTTTCAAGTATTGGTTCAATGCCTCTTTTTTACGGCCTTTCAGCTTACCCCAGATATCCGCTTCCCACGAAAGGGAAAGATTCGCGTTATAATCTTCGATGTGGCCTGTACCTAAAAAGTTATTGGCACTAAGTCCGTTAAGGCTGTTATCTGAAACAATAGTAGTACTTGCCCCAACATTCGCATTAAGCTGCGGTATATTGTTCCATTTAGTCTGCCTGAACTGCAGCTGTGCAGCCTCAATATTCTTAAGGGCAGTCTGCATATCATAATTCCCGGCAATGGCTTTACCAATCAGATCCTGAAGGGTGGCATCGGGAAAGAATTGTTTCCATTCTATAGTAGCGATACTGGTTGTATCAGCACTGGCTGCCGCGTTCCTGTATTCCTGCGGAAGTTCAGGTTCCGGTGTAGGTATATCTTTTGACACTTTACAGCCTGTTAGTATCAGGAATGCTGTAAAGAGCAGATAAATATTATACGTTTTCATTTTAATGGTGGTGTATATTTAAGTTGATTCCTTTAGTCACTGTCTCCGACCTCCCTTTCATTAGTGGTGAAAGGGAGCGGACAGCTTTATAAACAAACATTTAAGGATAATTTCTTATTTAACTAATTCTAATTCTTCTTTAAGGCTGTCAACTTCGTCGCTTCCAACAGCAGTCAACGGTCTGCCGGACACTTTTTCCTGCAGGTACTGGAACACGATGAACAGTACTGGAATGATGAACAGTCCTAATACAACACCGCTTATCATACCTCCTGCAGCACCTATACTGATGGAGTGGTTACCCTGGGCAGATGGGCCTACGGCGCTCATCATTGGGATAAGTCCCACAATAAAAGCAAGCGAAGTCATGATAATTGGCCTCAGCCTCAGTTTGGCTGCCTCCATGGCAGAAGAGACCAACGACTTGCCTGCCCTTCGTCGCTGAACGGCAAACTCTACAATAAGGATAGCATTCTTAGCAAGTAATCCTATAAGCATCACGAGTGCTACCTGAACATAAATATTATTTGAAATTCCCGTCATGCCTATCGCTGCAAATACCCCAAACACTCCTGTTGGTATTGAAAGGATTACAGCCATTGGTAGGATATAACTTTCGTACTGTGCTGCAAGAAGGAAATACACAAATAGCAAACTCAGCATGAATACAACTGCCGACTGTCCGCCGGAAATAATCTCTTCCCTTGTCATACCCGAAAACTCATAAGAGTAGCCCGGTGGCAAATGTTTAGCAGCAACTTCTTCTACAGCCTTGATGGCCGCTCCGGAGCTAAAACCAGGCTTAGGAATAGCATTTACCGTCATTGAGTTGAACAGGTTATATCGCGAAGCGTTTTCCGGCCCATATACCCTTTCCAGTTTTACGAGCGTATTTATCGGCACCATTTCGCCGGTTTTATTTTTCACGAATACGCCTCCCAGTGATTCAGGATTTGCACGTGTATCTTTATCGGCCTGAACCATTACACGGTAATACTTACCAAATCGGTTAAAGTCTGATACCTGTGCACTACCGTAATATGCCTGAACGGTCTGGAGAAGCTCTTTAACACTAACACCCAGCTGCTCTGCCTTAACATCATCTACTATCATTTCATACTGAGGGTAATCGGCACGGAATGGTGTAAAAGCAACTGCTATTTCCGGCCTCTTCATTAACTCCATAATGAAGTTATTACCTATTCCGCTAAATTTATCCAACCTTCCTCCGGTACGATCCTGAAGTACAAAGTCCAGTCCGTCGATATTACTGAATCCCGGTACTGTAGGGAATGTGAACACAAAGAAGTTTGCGCCTTTTACAGCCGAAAGCCTTTGCCTTACATCATTCATGATATCATCTATATTGCGCATTTCGCCACGCTCATTATTTTCTTTCAGCAATATAAAGGCAACACCAAATGATGGACTCGATGATTGCGTAAGCATATTGAATCCTGAAAGTATATTTACAGTACGCTGGTAGGGTGCCGGCGCAAGTATTTTCTCAACCTGGGCTAACGCTTCCGTTGTACGCTCAAGCGAAGTACCTGCCGGCATGGAAGCAGAGATGGCAATAAAGCCCTGGTCTTCTGAAGGAATGAATCCTGACGGCGTGGTTTTGATCATCCAGGCGGTAGCAAGCACTACAAGTCCAAGCCCACCCAGGCTATACCATCTGTAACGGATCAGGAATTTAATGCTGCCCATATAACGGTTGGTTACCTTATCGAAGCCAACATTAAACCCTTTAAAGAATCGCTCTTTAAAATTTGGCTTATGCTGCTCTATACCATTATGTTCATGGCCGTGGCCAACATGCGGTTTCAGGAATAAAGCTGCCAAGGCCGGACTAAGCGTTAATGCATTAACCGCCGAAATTACAATCGCTATGGCCAGCGTAAGGGCAAACTGTCTGTAGAATACACCCGTTGATCCTTCCATAAAGCCTACCGGCAAGAATACCGCCGACATTACCAGTGTGATAGAGATAATAGCTCCTGTAATTTCACTCATTGCAGATACGGTTGCCTGTTTTGGCTGATAACCCTTCTCGAGTTTGGAGTGCACCGCCTCGACGACGACAATCGCATCATCGACGACAATACCAATAGCCAGTACTAATGCGAACAACGTAAGCAGGTTGATTGAAAAACCAAAAAGCGACATGAAAAAGAACGTACCTAACAAGGCTACCGGAACTGCTATTGCAGGTATTAGTGTTGACCTGAAATCCTGAAGGAAAAGATAAACCACTATAAATACAAGTATGAATGCCTCTAAAAGTGTATGTTCTACCTGTGCGATGGATGCATCAAGGTTTCGTTTGGTATTATAAAGTATAAGATACTTAACATCTTTAGGGAAGTTCTTAGATGCCTTCTCCATAAGTTTTGCAATCTCCACCTGGATGTCGTTAGCATTAGAGCCCGGCAGCTGTATAACTGCAATATTTACCCCCGGTTTACCATCTACCCTGGTATAGTTACCATAGCTGTAGGCACCAAATTCAACACGGGCTACATCTTTAAGTCGCAAAATCGATCCATCAGGATTAGTGCGTACAATTATATTTTCGTAATCGGCAGGCTTGTTCAGCTTACCTTTATATTTAATAACATATTCAAACGACTCGGTACTGCTTTCTCCAAATTTACCCGGAGCAGCTTCAAGGTTTTTATCCTGAATAGCCGCCATTACCTCTCTTGGCGCAATATTATAAGTACTCATTTGAGCCGGCTTAAGCCAAACCCTCATAGAGTAATCCTTATTACCCCCAAATATTGAGGACTGCCCTACTCCCGGAATCCTTTTAATATCAGGAATAATGTTTATTTGCGAATAGTTGGCAAGGAATGTCTGGTCATAAGCTGAAGGATTATCAGAATACATAGAGACCACCATAATAAGGCTGTTCTGTTGTTTTGCTGTAGTTACACCAGCCTGAATAACCTCTGCAGGAAGCTGGCTCGTTGCCTGAGACACCCTGTTCTGAACGTTTACGGCTGCCTGATCAGGGTTAGTGCCAAGCTTAAAATAAACAGTGATAACAAGAGAACCGTCATTACTCGCAGTAGAGCTCATATAGCTCATATTCTCTACACCGTTTATAGCTTCTTCAAGTGATGGTGCTACCGACCTTAGTACGGTCTCGGCATTTGCACCGGGATATAAAGCCGTTACCTGTACCGCCGGTGGGGCGATGTCAGGAAACTGCTGCAAGGGCAGTTTTGTAAGGCCAAGAACCCCTAAAATTACCAATAGGACGGATATGACCGTAGCCAAAACCGGCCGGTCTATAAATTTCTTTAACATGGTTTGTTTTGCTTAAGTGATTAGTTAGTAATTATTTAACTGCAACTTCTTCCTGAATTTTCTCAGGGATGATAACCGTACCGTCTGCAAGGGTTTCGAAGCCTTTGTACACGATCCTGTCGCCTGCTTTAAGACCGTCTTTAATAAGATAATCTGTTCCGCTTTTGCCTAAAATAGTTACCGGTGTCTTGGTTACTTTGTTGTCTTTATCTACAATATATACAAACACCTTGTCCTGAACTTCTGCCGTAGCAGACTGTGGAACAGTAATAGCATTCGCATGGCTGATGCCAAGACGCACCTTTCCTGTATTGCCTGAACGAAGAAGCCCTTTGGTATTAGGGAAATTAGCCCTTAAGGTTATAGCACCTGTAGTACGGTCAAACTGCCCGTCTACCATGTCTATTCTACCTTTTTGCTCATATTCGCTGCCATCTGCAAGCAGCAGGCTAACAGCAGGAAGCTTTTTAAGTTTGTCGCTAAGAGTAGTGCCTTCGTGCTTATCCCTGAAAGCAATGAAATCAGCCTCTCCCAAAGAGAAGTAAGCGTGCACTTCAGTTATATCAGACATTAAAGTAAGAGGTATCGGATCAGCTGCAGAAACAAGGCTTCCCTGCTTTTTGGGAAGTCGGGTAATATAACCGTCTACAGGTGCAGTAATAAGTGTATACCCAAGGTTTATCCTGGCAGATGCTACAGCAGCTTCGGCCTGTTTTTTATTAGCTTCAGCAATTTTTACAGATGCTTTTGCATTCTTAAGCTGATATTCAGAGATTACCTTACCTTCAAAAAGTGGGGTCATTTTCTCAACCTCAAGCTTTGCATTGATAAGTGCACCTTCAGCTCCGTTTAAAGCTCCCTGTGCATTATTAAGCAATTCGCGGTAACGGCTTTCGTTGATCTTAAAAATAGGCTGCCCTGCTTTTACAAAAGCCCCTTCGTCAACAAATACCTTATCAAGGTAACCGTCTACCTGAGGGCGAATCTCTACGTTTACCCTCCCTTCAACGGTAACGGGATACTCCTGATAGGTAACTGCTTCCGCCTGTCCTATTGACAATACAGGAACTGAAACAGCCTGAGGAGCAGCCGCCTGCTCTTCTCCTCCTCCGGTAAATCCGTAGAAGGCAATGCCTGCAACAAGTACTATAGCTATGATAATTATTATACGTTTCATAATAAAGTTAAATAATTTAATGATGTTAAGTGATAGTCCAAAAAAATTAAAAATAATGATTGATGATTGCGCTTTATGCTTTTAAACCATTTAACAGCGTTAAGTAGTTTTGCAAAAAAAAGCAGTAGTGCTAAAAAAGAGTTCTCATGATTATATACTAATTAAATGATTTAATGGTGTTAAGTGAAATGCAAAATTTTTTTATTCTTTAATGTACCGGACAATGCCGTTAATCGCGTCTTTCAGTATTTGTTTATTGATATCATCTGATAAGCCATTACCAACAATATTGATGGAAATAAGCCCATGTATAACTGAAAAGAACGTAAAATATTTTTGCTTGATAACTTCCGGTTTAGGATTCTCATCTTCCATCAGTTGAGCAATAACATTACTTATCAGTGTGTACGGCGCATCGGTTTCGGTATTGCGCTGTGCACAACAAGTCATCTCTACTCCATACATAAGCTGGTACATTTCTTTGTTCTTTAGAGCAAAGTTCCAGTAGGCCAGCCACATCCCTTCCAGTTGCTCGGCAGGATCATTCGATTCTGTTTTTGCAGCTTCCAGGTCTTTTGTCAAAATCCCGAACCCCTTACAGGTAAGTTCCTGTAGTATAGCTTCTTTGTTAGAAAAATATTCGTAAATTATAGGAGCTGTATATTCAATCTTGTCAGCGATCTTGCGCATGCTCAGACCTTGCCAGCCTTCTTCCTTTACTATCTCTCTCGCAGCTTTAAGTATATTCGAACGGGTTTCTTCTTTCTGTCTTAATATTCTCTCTTTACTTCCCATTTAATAGCTTTTAAATTACTTAACAGCGTTAAGCAAAGGTAAGGTGTTATAATTTACGTTTACAGTTTTTCTTTATCACTTTTATTTATAGCTGTCATAAACAAAACTTATACCGCCTTTAAATAAAGATCTTATCAAGGTCTTCCTTGCATATTGGCTTCAAAAAATATCCTTTAACAGCCCCGTCAAACTCTTTGGATTTATTAATATCCACTTCGTTATTCGAAGAACTTATCATGTATATGGTAGGTGTTTTCGAAAGTCCATGGGATATTTTTCCAAATTCTTCCAGGAATTGCCAACCGTTCATGATAGGCATATTTACATCCAGCAATATAAGGTCAGGCAATATATCTTCACCGTTGTTCTTTTTTATGTAATCTATAGCGTCAGAACCATTCACAAAAAATGTAGACGCAACATCTATCCCATTCTGCTTGAACAGGTTTTTCAACAGAAAATGATAGATCTTATCATCATCTATTACATAAAGGTTGCTAATCTTCTTCATCAAAATAAACTTTAAATGTAGTTCCTTTATTTAATTCACTGTTCACTTCAATTTTCCCACCCATGGCCTCAACCTGGTTCTTTGTTATAAACAAGCCTATGCCTCGAGCATTTTGGTTCTTATGGAATGTTTTATACATGCCAAAAAGGGAATTTTTATGTTTTTTCATATCAATTCCGAGTCCGTTATCTGTAATCGAAAGTGCTTTTTTTCCGTCAATTATCTCAAAATCATAGGATATCATTGGCTTCCTGTCCGGACTTGAGTATTTAATGGCATTTGTTGTAAAATTAAGCAATATACTCTCAAGATAAGCAGGATTATACTCTACAGTAACGTCCAAAGGTATATTTATCTCAATATCAACATTATGCTTCTTTATTTCGTTATGCAAAATGTTAAGGATGTTCTTTAAGTAGTGTCTTAAATTAAGCTTTTCTCTTACGTTTTTAATTTCGGTCTGTATCTCAACAAGTTCCTTTAAGTGGCTGATAGTTATGGTCAGACCATCAGAAATTGATTCAAGGTGCTGCAACATCTCCTCTCTTTCTTCTTCATTGGCAGTCTTAAAGAGATCCAGCAGCATTTTAAGATTACTGGCATGCGACCTTAAATTATGGGATACGATGTGTGCAAAATTATTAAGGCGGTTATTCTGACTGACAATAATATTTATAGTATTACCCAGTTCAACCTCTTTTTCCTTGAGCTGATTAATATCTTTTAATGTGCCTATAGCCCTTGACGGGTTTCCGTCTTCATCATAACTCACTACTCTGCCACGGCTCAATACCCACCTGTACTTGCCCTGATCTGTGAGTATACGATAAATGCTCTCATAAGAAGCATTCTTCTTTTTAAAATAATCGGTTTTGCTTTTATCATAAGCAAGGGAATCGTCCGGATGGATACGGCTAAGCCAAAAGGTATTCGGAAAGTAAGCCTCAACCTCTTTCTTTCCCATTATCTTCATGAGCTGTGCAGAAAAATATACAACATTTGTCTTCATATCCCAGTCCCATATGCCTTCAGATGCCGCCTTAAGGGCATAATTAAAACGCTCCTCCGACACGTGAAGCCTGGCCTCCTGCTCTTTATGATCGGTTATGTCGGTTGCCCTGCCATAAAAACTTACAGAACCATCGGGTTTTACTTCGGGAACTGCTGTTACCCGCATCCATCGCAAACCTTTATCCGGCAGCTGAAGCCTGTAAGTATGATCCCATTTCATAAGTTTTTTTCGAGAATCTTCAAGGCTCTCAATAAATGGCAGTGCATCTTCAGGCACCATGCGGTCATAAAAGTAATGATGAGGATCCGACTGGAACACATCCTGAGGAATTTCATAAAGATCTTTAATGCTTTCGCTTAAAAAAATAATGGCATATTTTTCTGTTTCTATGTTCCATCGTATTTTAAAAATAAGATCCGGAACCTGATCCAGCAGTTTTTTATAAAAAGCATTCAGGCTTTCGCCATCATATATATCCTGTTTATCAAAAATCTTCATCCTCCTTTTTCGAAATTAAGTCAAGTGTTAAAATTAAGAACTTTTACTAAAAAAACATGGGTTTTTCTATTAAATTATCGCCTCGGATGGTATGTATTCAAAATTGTATTAAGGAATTTTCTGTCTATATGCATATAGATCTCTGTGGTAGTGATAGATTCGTGTCCCAACATTAATTGAATGGAACGAAGGTCGGCACCATTTTCTAAAAGGTGCGTTGCAAATGAATGCCTGAATGTATGTGGACTGATGGTCTTATTTAACCCTATCTTAACGGCAAGGTCTTTTATTATGGTAAACACCATAGCACGCGTAAGTGCTTTGCCCCTACGGTTAAGGAACAGGGTATCCTCCTGCCCTTTTTGGATAGTAAGTTTGTTTCGATCGGTAGTCACATATAGATTTATATATTTTTGGGTAGATAATCCAATGGGTACAAAACGCTGCTTATTACCCTTACCCGTTATTTTAATAAATCCCTCTTCAAAGAATAAGTCTGAAAGCTTTAAAGTTACCAGTTCCGAAACCCTTAGCCCACAGCTGTAAAGTGTCTCCAGCATTGCCCGGTTGCGTTCGCCCTGCGATTTGCCTTCTTTATCAACTTTTGTCATCTCAATGGCAGCAATAAGAGCGTCAATTTCATTTACCGAGAGCGTATCGGGAAGCTTTCGCCCAATTTTTGGCACTTCAATAAGCTCCATTGGGGTGTCTTTTCGGTAATTTTCAAACACCAAATAGTTAAAAAAACTCTTAAGACCGGAAATTATACGTGCCCTTGAACGTGGATTAAGTTCCGCTGCAATATGATAAATAAACTGTTGGATCACTTCCTCATCGATTACAATAGGCGATACATCAATACAATTGCTATCAAGGTAATCTACAAGCCTTTGCACGTCAAAACAATAATTTTCGATAGAATTTATAGCCAATCCACGCTCAATTTTGAGGTATGATTTATAGTCATTTATAAATTTAATCCAACTTTTCATACACGGTTAAAGTTATGTGAATTAAGAATCCTTTCAGAATTGCACCAATAGTAATGGTATAATTTTGAAATACAAAACTAAAACTTATAAAGTGATGAAACTATTTAAAATGTTATCAGTAGGTGCATTATTACTAGCGGGAGCAGTAACGTATGCACAAAACCCTAAGGGGATGTCGCCAAGCTTTGGTGTAAAAGGTGGTGTTAACTTTGCAACAATATCGGGTGACGATTTTGACAGCCCCGATTCAAGAACCAGCTTTCACGTAGGTGCACTGGCTGAGTTTCCAATGGCAGATATTTTCTCAATTCAGGTTGAGGCATTGTACTCAGGACAAGGTTTTAAATCGGACTACGAAAGCTTTCTTGGCGAAAATGAGAAAGTAGAATACCAATTGGATTACATAAATGTACCTGTACTTGCTAAAGTATACGTATTGGAAGGATTAAGCCTTGAGGTAGGTCCCCAGTTCAGCTTTAAGGTAAACGAAGAAATTGACGGTGACCCAACAGATAATGAGGGGGATATTGACCTTAACGAAGCTAAAGATTTTGAATTTGGTGTAGCTGCCGGTGTTACTTTCCAAACCCAGATGGGATTATTTGCATCAGGAAGGTATAACCTTGGTCTGACTGATATTTTTGAAAACAGTGACGCAAGAAATTCTGTTTTCCAGATAGGTGTAGGATATAAATTTTAAGCATATAGTATTGGTTAAAATTAACAAAGCCTCCGCAATGCGGAGGCTTTTGCCATATAACTAAATACAAATATTAGAATTTGTAAACCATACCAAAGTTGATATCGCTAAAGTTAGCACCAAAATTGAAAGTGTTTGTAGAATCAGCACCATCAACATCCGGCTTAAGCGTATTGTAACCTAAGATTCCGAAAGTAGCCTCGAAAGCAATGTGGTCAGATACGAAATAGCTAACACCCGGAGCTAGTCCGATGTTTACACCATTTTCTTTGTACTCAGGTTCTCCTTCATCTTCTACTTTGTTAGAAACGTAACCAACTGAAAGTTGTCCGAAGAAAGATAAGTTTCTTGCTGGAGTGAAATAATATCTACCAAATGCACCAACTTCAAGACCTGTTTGTTTGTTTTCTACATCTCCTGCAGGAGTTTCAACTGTATCTTTACCAGATGTAAAACCTAATTGAACACCTACAGCAATGTTACTAGTTACAAAGTAACCTGCTTTTGGAGAAAAGTTGAAAGTGTTAGTTTTTGCATCACCAGTTTTTTCACTGCCGAATCCAACTGAACCTGTAATAAACACATCTCCTTCAGAGAAACCAGTTGTAGCTGCTTCCTGAGCATTAGCGAAACCAAAAGCCATTACAGCGATAGCTGATAATAAAATTTTTTTCATTTTAAATTGATTTGATTATTTGACTGCAAAGCTATATAAAATTATTAATAGGAAAATACCCTTTGTTAGGTATTTTTTATAGTTACAATATAGTAACCTGGCATTCACACAGTAAGCCGTTTTAAAAGCATAAAAAAAGCCTCCATTAATGGAGGCTTACTATAATGTGAATTCATTCTTAGAATTTGTATGCAACACCAACAGTAACAGCAGATACATTTCCACCATCTACCGAGATCCCTTTGTAACCTAAATAAACATCAAGCTGTTCAGCAATATGGTAACCTACTTTTGGCTGGTAGTAAAAACCACCATCTCCGTCTCCGCTTCCTGCATAGATAGCATAACCAAGATCAGCTCCGATAAAGAAAGCATCAAAAGAATACTGCCCGGTAGCAGCTACTGGTATGTACCCAAAGTCATCTGCTTTTATTGAACCACCACCCGGTACATCATAGTCTTTGCCCAAAAAATGAGTATATCCTGTTGTTATACCTGCAGAAAAACTGTCAGCTACAGGCCAAAGATATGATACATCTGCACCAAAGTTAAAAGAAGAAACATCGCCTGCATCCCCAATTGGAGCACCTAAATGAATACCTGCCTGAAAACCACTCTCCTGAGCCTGTGCAGCAAAACCAAATGCCATAACAGCTATGGCTGATAAAAAGACTTTTTTCATTTGTTTTAAATTTTAGTTATTGTGTAAATCAAAAATATCAAAATAATTAACACTTAAATTATCGATTAACGTGTCTTTTTAACTATTTTATCAACAATATTTATATATCCAAAATACTGAAGATTTTTATTTAAGGACAAGAAAAACAAATTTACTTAAAATCAACAAGTTACATAAAAAGACCTCCTAAAACCCAACATATTGAAAAATCATCACCATTTAACCCTATAATACAAATAATTAAAGAAAAATTAACATTTTAAAAAAGCCAAAATACGGTTAAAAAACTTTCATTAGTACTACTTTTCTTTACTTTTGCAATGTATATCACCGTAATTAAAGATTGCGCATGTTTATATGAAATATAAGAATAACCATTTTTAAATAAATAAAACCATGAAAAAGATCATTTTCTTATTTGTAGCGCTGGCAGGAAGCTTTGCCGCGCAGGCACAAGGCATTAACTTTGGTATTAAAGCCGGAGCTAACTTCGCTAATTTCTCAGGAGACATTGACACTGACGGAATAACTAACTTCCACGCAGGTGCGGTATTGGAGCTAAACATTGTTCCAATGTTCTCTGTACAGGCTGAAGGTTTATTCTCTTCTCAGGGTGGTAAGTATGACACAGTACTTGACGGTGCTGAAGATATTAACCTTGATTATATCGCAGTACCTGTACTGGCTAAATTCTACATCCTTCCGGACAGATTAAGCATAACCGCAGGACCTCAGTTCTCTTTCCTTGTAAGCGATGCTGACGAAGTTCTTAAAACCAAGAGTTTTGATCTTGCCGCCTCAGGAGGTGTTGAACTAAAAATTATCGCAGGCCTTTTTGCACAGGCACGTTATAACGTAGGTTTAACTGACATTAATGATGATGGCGACTTTAGTGGTAATGTTAAGAACAATGTATTCCAGCTTTCTGTTGGGTATATGTTCTAAGAAATATATAGATTATGCAAAAGCCGGTATATCTTTTAAGATATGACCGGCTTTTTTATAGGCCAATGTGTTAAAAATACTATTAAAGCATATACAGCATACCTCACTAATACTTACTTTTACAATACAAAAATCACTGATGAAGATCATTATTATTAACGGACCTAATCTTAACCTGTTAGGTGTACGCGAACCTGAGATTTACGGCGGACGCACTTTTGAGGACTATCTTGCCGAATTGCAGCAAAAATTCCCAGGGATAAAGCTGGAATACTTTCAGAGCAATATAGAGGGTGAAATAATAACCAGGATTCAGGAGACAGGCTTTACTTATGATGGTATAGTGCTCAATGCCGGCGCTTACACACATACCTCAATAGGTATTGCCGATGCGGTAAAAGCTGTAACATCTCCCGTGATCGAGGTGCATATATCAAATACTTTCTCAAGGGAAACCTTCAGACACCAGTCATACCTCTCCCCTGTGGCTGCAGGAGTGATAGTCGGCTTTGGCCTAAAAGGTTATGAACTCGCGCTACAGGCGCTGTTACCATAAAAAAACTACTATGAAAAATGTTCTGATACTACTATTGCTGCTTGCCGGCCTGACCTCCTATGCTCAGGTAAAAGGCCATGTAAACGCCAAAACCGGCGAACCCGTACCTTTTGCAGGCATAATGGTAGAAGGAACCTATAATAGTACCTCAACTAACGAAGACGGAAGCTATTCTTTGAATGTTTCCGCTAAAGGGCATTATACACTTATATTTCAGTCGCTGGGCTACAAGACCCGGGAGATAACCATAGATATTACCTCCTTTCCACATACCCTTAATGTAACTTTAGAGGAAGAAAAATTTAACCTGAAAGAGGTAGTTATTTCTAATACTGATAATCCTGCCAATGCCATTATCCATAAAGCAATTGAACACCGAAAAGAAAACAGCCAACGCATTATGGGCTTTGAAGCCGATTTCTACTCGCGTGGGATCTTCAGATTGAGGAATGTGCCTGATAAGATACTGGGACAAAAAGTAGGTGACTTTGGTGCATCGCTCGATAAATCAGGGAACGGGATATTATATCTTTCCGAAACCTCATCACATGTAAAATACCAGCAACCCGACAAGATGCACGAACGTGTTATCGCTTCAAAAGTAAGCGGAGACGATAATGGCGTGAGCTACAACAATGCTGCAGCAGCCGAGTTTGATTTTTACCAAAACTATATTCCATTTGAAGTGAACGCAATTTCTCCTATTGCTGACAACGCTTTTAATTATTACAATTATCAGTTGGAAAGCACTTTTTTTGCCAATGACAAATACCTCATCAACAAGATAAAAGTCACTCCAAAAAGAGATAAAGAACCTGCCTTTAGCGGTTACATCTATATTGTCGAGGATACCTGGCAGCTCTATGGTATTGACCTCTCCATAAAAGGCAGCCAGATACAAAAAGACCTGCTTAACATCCTAACCATAAAACAGAATTTTGGCTACAACAACAAAGAGAAAGTATGGACAAAAAACATACAGACACTCGATTTTGATGCCGGACTGTTCGGGGTGGGATTTAACGGAAGATTCTCTTATGTATACAGTAATTTTAAACTGAATCCCGAATTTGAGCCTAAAACATTTGGCCCGGAAATACAGCGTTTTGAGGAAGGTGCTAATGACAAACCCGACTCTTACTGGAATAAAATACGCCCTATACCTCTAACACAGGATGAAATTACAGATTACCGCCGAAAAGACAGCCTTCAGGAAATAAGCGGCAGGAAGTCGCACATGACAGCAATGGACAGGAAACGTAATCGCTTTAAATGGCTGTCTACCCCAATAGGGCATGTATACTACAATACCGAAAAGAACTGGCAGATAAGCTATACCGGAATCATCCGCAGGCTTGGTTTTAATACCGTACAAGCCTATAACCTTGCTCCCGGTTTTTATTTTACAAAACATAATCCTGATAAAAAAACCTACACCACCATAGGCACCGACCTTAACTATGGCTTTGCAGAACAGCGCTTCAGGGCAACAGGAACCATTTCGCATAAGTTCAATAATTTCACGAAACGCATTATAACCCTTAAAGGAGGCAGCAGCATAGAGCAGTTTAATCCTGAGAATCCTATTAACCGTATTGTAAATAGCGTAAGTACGTTATTCTTTAAGGACAATTACATGAAATTGTATGATAACAATTTTCTTCGCCTGAGTTATGAAGAAGAAGTGACCAATGGCCTTTATTTATACGGTACGGCTGAATATACACGTAAACGTTCCTTACTAAACAACACAGAGTTCTCAACACTAAAGAACCTGTACAAGCCTTATACATCGAACAATCCTTTGCTACTGGATCTGCCCCTGCTTCAATACGACAACCGTTTGCCTGCTTTTCAAAAGCATGACATGTACAAAATATCACTGGCTACAAAAATCAGCTTCGGGCAGAAATACAGAACACGCCCCGACGGCAGGGAAACCATACCAAGCGATAAGTACCCACGCATTTTCCTAAAGTATGAAAAAGGCTTTGCGGCAAGCATAAGCGATTATAATTTTGACCATCTTTCGGCAAAAGTGAATTACGATATTACTGTAGGCAATAAAGGAGAGCTCGGCATGAGCTTCAGGACAGGGAAATTCTTTAATTCAGAAAACATCGCCTTTACTGATTACAGGCATTTTAACGGTAACCAGACACATATTGGTAAATCTGAACGCTACCTGAACGTTTTTAATTTCCTGCCTTACTATTCGCATAGTACCAATGACCAATATTTTGAAGGCCATTTAGAACATAACTTTAAAGGATTTTTAACCAATTCAATTCCGTTATTCAATAAGCTGAATTACCATTTGGTAGCGGGATATCATATTCTTGCCGTACCGGAACGCAGTCCTTATTCGGAATTTACCATTGGTCTTGATAATGTGGGTTGGGGAAAAGCACGCTTTTTCAGGATAGATTACATACGATCGTATGAAAGCGGTTTTATAAGTGATGGGGTAATTTTTGGACTTACGTTCCTGGATATATTTGAGTAATTAAGTTTACAGTTATAAGTTAACGGTTAACAGTCCGCCCAACATTCCTTAAAGTTATAATTAGAATATTAGATAGTGAACTTATTCCTATTCGCTAACAACTGTTCGCTGTAAACTGTAAACCTATAACTAATTCTTCTTCCTGTTCTTCAAAACACTTCCCCTGAAGCCTTCTACAGGATCTTTATGCAGAAAACGCTCAAGGTCTTCCCAGGTAGTGCATAGTATTGGATATTTTACACCATCAAAATCCAATGGCAGCGTTACCGATTCGATTCCGGTAAGGTCTTCCTTCAGATAGTCTTCAAGGTCTTCTACCGAATAGAACCATTCCTTATCAAACTGCATTTTGTTTACGCTCTTGTCTTTTCGGAGTACAGCTTCGGTGAGTTTTTTTATTTCTGCCATCTTTCTTATTTATTCTTTACATATACGTGCTTAATCTTGCTTTTGCCCGTATCTCTTTCATCAACAACAAATTTATCAATACTTTTTATTAGTGCCAGCATTTTAGGGTAACCATAGTTCCTTGAGTCGAAATCCGGCTGCTTTTTCAGGATAAAGTTACCCAGGTCGCCCAGATAGGCCCAGCCATTCTCATCGGCAAGATCGTTTATGCTCTGGCTCAGGAGTTTTATCAGTCTCCTGTCTACTTTACTTATAGGCTGCTTAACAATTGGAGCTGCTTTTTCTTCTTTTGTATCATCTTCATGATCATGATCTGCATCAGCTTTTCCTAAGATCTCAATATAGATAAATTTATCACAGGCTGATATAAACGGAATAAGGGTCTTTTTCTCTCCTATACCTATTACCTTCATTCCTGCTTCGCGAAGGCGGGTCGCAAGACGCGTAAAATCGCTATCGGAAGAAACGATACAAAATCCGTCGACCTTACCAGTATAAAGAATATCCATCGCATCGATGATCATCGCACTATCGGTGGCGTTCTTCCCTGTAGAATAACTGTATTGCTGAATGGGCGTAATTGCATTTTCAAGCAATACCTTTTTCCATCCGGATACGGTAGGCTTGGTCCAGTCGGCATAAATACGTTTAAAGGTGGGTGTACCATATTTGGCGATTTCCTCAAACATTTCCTTCACGTTGGCATAAGGAACATTATCGGCATCAATCAAAACGGCAAGCCTGAGATCCTGAATTGTACTACTCATAAGTATAAGATTTACTCAAAGGTAGCGTAAAACTATGACAGCAGCAGAATTTCCGGTAAACTATTGCAAAGGCCTGTCCCCACTTATTATTTTAGAGATAATCCCCCTCTCCTTTCCTGCATCGGCCATCAAAACACCAACAGTATGCAACACAATGAAAGTAACCGAATAGTATAATGACAGTACGTGAATATCTTCCATGGTATGCTCAAGGCTTTCAGGGCCAAATTCCATCATCAATCCTGTAAATAATGAAGCTCCTAAAAGAATATAGAAAATAACATATACCCACGACTTGAATTTATCATACTGCGAAATGCCTTTCTTTAACGGATTAACAAAACCCGCTCCCTGAACCCAGGTCAGGATCATACGTAATACAAATAGCCCAACTAACACATATCCTGCAATGGTGTGCGTGTTCCACATCGGCTTGCGTACTTTTTTTGCAATCACAAATGCATCGTCCTGATTAATGGGAATATTTTGCTCGTTGAGATTCTCCTGTATTATGATTCCCATACTGCCTTTGTTCATCCACCCCATTCGAAGCAGCACGGTTAGCATGATGTATAAAAAGGTAATCGCAATAGCCCAGTGCAGCAGCCTGCTGGCAAGATTAAATCGTTTTTCTCTCATAAGTACAAATTTAGAGGGCACAGTCGGTTCTGCCAAAAGATTATTTTAAAGCGAATGTTAATTTTATTTCCGCCGCCTGTAAGAAAACGGAAACAAAGTCGTTAATAATGGATAAGAAAAACTTTTTTATGCCTATGATACAACCATTGTAAGACTAAAAGCGTCTTGCTTTTATTACCATTGCCTAACTATAACCATTAAACCAATGTACAAATTATTGACAGCATGTTTCCTTTTGCTTGGCGTAGCCGCTAATGCACAGATAAAAGGAAAAATTACTTCCACAAATGGCGAAAGCGTGCCTTTCGTGAGCATCACCATCGAAAACACCTATAATGGTACTACAGCCAACGAAGAAGGCCAGTATGAACTGAATGTAAAAACTCTGGGGAAATATACCGTTATCTTCCAATCCATAGGCTACAAAACACAAAAGCTTGTAGCAGACGTAAAATCACTGCCTCATGTGTTGAATGTGGTTTTGGCCGATGAGAACTACCAGCTTAAAGAGGTAGTGATATCCAATTCTGAAGACCCTGCTTATGCAGTGATCAGGGAAGCAATTGCCCACAGAAAAGAGAACTCTGCCAAAACAGGCCGTTTTGAGTCGGATTTCTACTCTAAAGGTATCTTTAGGGTAAAGAATCTTCCTAAAAAGATCCTGGGTCAAAAAATAGAAATGCCCGACGGAATGGTAGACTCTACCGGAAGCGGCATACTATACCTCTCTGAGACTGTATCGCACATCACTTTTGAGCAGCCTGACAAACTTAAGGAGCGCATTATCGCTTCTAAAGTGAGCGGTAACGATAATGGTTTCAGCTACAACACAGCCATGAATACCTACTATAACTTCTACGACAATTATGTAGACATGGACGAAGTTCAGGTAATATCGCCTATAGCCGGCGGTGCGTTAAGCTACTATAAGTATAAGCTTGAAGGTACTTTCTTTGACGAGAACAATAACCAGATCAACAAGATCAAGGTTATACCGCGCCGTGACAAAGAAGCGGTTGTTGAAGGATACATTTATATTGTAGACAACAGCTGGGCCATATATGCTACCGACTTTGACATGAAAGGCTACAGAATGCAGACGCCATTCCTGAACAACATGAACCTGAAGCAAAACTACACCTACAACAGCCAAAACGGCATTTGGGCTAAGAACTCTCAGGTATTTGATATTGATGCAGGAGGTTTCGGCATCAAGTTTAGCGGTACATTTACCCACGTCTATAATAACTATATTTTTCACGATAAGTTCGCAAAGAAAACTTTTGGTAAAGAAATAATTGTTATCGAAGACGAAGCGAACAAAAAAGACTCGGTATACTGGAACAACATAAGACCGATTCCGCTTACTAATGAAGAAGTAGTTGATTATGTAAAAAAAGACAGCATACAAACGCTTCACGAATCAGAAACCTACAAGGATTCAATCAACAGGAAACATAATAAATTTCATTGGTTTGATCCTATTGCAGGCTACAGCTATAAAAATTCAAAAGACACCCATTTTTATTATGACGGCCTGATACATCTGCCATCCTACAATACAGTGCAGGGCTGGGTACTTGATACCAAAGTAAATGCGAGCTTTGCACTGAATCCTGAGGAGAAATACGACTTTAAAAAGAAAAGGCTTTATGCCGGTCTTAAAACCGAATATGGTATTGCCGAAGACCGATTGAGGGTAAACGGAGCGCTGAGTGCTTATAACTTCTACCTAACGGGAGGTAACACCGCAGAGCAGTTTAACCCAACTAATATTTCGCCATTCATCAATGCAGTAAGTACGCTGTTCTTTGAGCGAAACTACATGAAACTGTACGATAAAACTTTCGCTAAAATAGCATATTCAAACAAAATTATTGACGGCATTAGTGCTACAGGAAGTGTAGAATACCTGCGCAGGAGGCCGCTATATAATAATGCCGACTGGGTATTTATTAAAGATGACGACCATAGCTATACGTCGAATAACCCGCTGGAGCCGCTTAATTATTCTTCGGCACCGTTTGAAAAGCATACGCTATATAAAGCAGGCATAACTGCCAACTTTAACTTTGGGCTGAAATACAAAGTATACCCCGGTGGAGAGAAGAGAGCCATGAACTATGGCGAGTATCCGTCATTGGCAATTAAATATGAAAAAGCCTTTGCAGGAAGTAATAAAGAATATGAATATGACTTTGTTGCAGCGGGTGCTTATTACCAGAAAACCCTGGGTAATAAAGGAGATTTGTCCATCAGTGTAAAAGGAGGTAAATTCTTTAATGCAGAGGGTATTGCCTTTACCGATTACAAACACTTTAATGCCAATGAAACCCATGTTAACTCAGGCAATGCTAATGTAAGCAGCTTCAACCTGATGCCATATTACAGCCTGTATACTAACGATGCCTATTTTGAATCACATATTGAACACAACTTCAAAGGCTATATCATGAACAAGATACCCGTGCTTAATTACCTGCAATGGAATCTTGTTGTAGGCTACCACACAGCCGCGACACCTAATACCAAACCTTACCAGGAGTTTACAGCCGGATTTGATAACATAGGCTGGGGCGATTTCAGGATGCTGCGTATCGATTACGTACGTGCTTACCAAGGCAGCGGTTTTGCTACTGATGGTGTAATGTTTGGTCTTAAATTCTTAGATGTTTTAAACTAGCTCTATGAAGAAAATAATGAGTTTGATTGCCCTGCTGCTATTACAGGCGGCAGGTGCGCAATCGCTTAGTGACACCCAAAAACTGGAAGCTACAGCTCGCATCTGGGGTTTCCTTAAGTATTACCATCCGCAGGTGGCGGCAGGCAAATACAACTGGGACGATAAGCTTATCGAACTACTCCCGGTTGTAGAGCAGGTAAATACCGCTCAGGAACTGAGTAAAGTATATCTTAATTGGATAGACGGTTTAGGTAGTGTACCGGTATGCAAAAAATGCTCTCAAAAAAGCAAAAAAGATTCTTTTGACAAAAACTTTGATATGGGCTGGATGGAAAACAGTGCTGTTTTTACTCCGGAATTAACTGCCAAACTGAGATATATTGAAGCCAACAGACTGTTAGGCATCAAACATTATGCAGCATCTGAACCTAATTTACAGATTAAAGTGCAAAATGAACCAGAGTACACAAACTTTGAGTACCCTGCCCGTGAGTATAGATTACTTAGTTTGTTCCGTTACTGGAATATCATTGAATATTTTTTTCCTTATAAATATCAGACGGATCAAAAATGGAATAACGTACTTACAGAAATGATCCCAGAATATATAAATGCAGTAAATGCCGAAGAATATCATTTAGCAATGCTTAAAACGGTCGCTAAAATTGACGACAGTCATGCATTTTTAAAATCAAACGTGATAAGCAACATGTTGGGTGATTACTGGGTCCCTTTTGCAACAAAAATTATTGACAATAAGGCTGTAGTAGTTAGGCTGTTCGATGAAAAATTCTGTGTAAAAGACGACATAAGAATTGGCGATGCCATTACGCACTTTAATAACAAATCGATTGAAGAATTATTCAATGAGAAGAAACCCTACATACCCGCATCATCTGAAGCCGGAAAAAGAAGGAATGCCACTGCTTCTAGGTTATTTCAGGGACATAATAATGAACCGGTTATCATAAAATTTGAAAGAGCCGGCATTGTTTCTGAAAAAACCATAATTCGCTACAAAACGGATGATTTTTCAAAGAAAACACCATTAGCACAAACAGCATATAAAAAATTAGATGGAGCTATAGGTTATGTAGATATGGGAATACTTGAATATAAAGATATCAAGAATATGTTTTCCGATCTAAATGACTGTAAATCCATCATTTTTGACCTCAGAAAATATCCGAAAAGTACAGGTGGAGGCATAGCACATTACATTCTGCCCGAAAAGAAAGAATATGCAAAGCTTATATACCCCGACCTTGATTATCCCGGAAAATACAAACCGATTGATAAGGATTTTACTATTGGTGGCAGCACGAATAAAAAAAATATCTATCAGGGTAAGATTATCCTGCTTATTAATGAATCTACTCAAAGTCAGGGTGAGTATACCACAATGATCCTGAGTAACTCTGACAAAGCCGTTAAAGTAGGCAGTGCTACTGCCGGAGCAGATGGCGATGTATCAGACTTTCCTTTTGTAGGAGGCTACCTGACACGCATATCCGGTTTAGGCGTATTTTATCCGGACTGGCGGGAAACACAGCGCATTGGAATTATTCCTGATATTCAGGTATATCCCACCATTGCGGGTATTCAGGCGGGTAAAGACGAAGAGCTTGATAAAGCTATTGAAATAGCAAACCAATAAAACCTCAAGGGACTGTCTCAAAAGTGATTTATAAGGTATTTTTATCATTCTGACGAAGGAAGAATCTAATATTAATCAAACATTTAGATTCTTCACTACATTTCATTACGTTCAGAATGACACTTTTGAGATAACGCCTTTTCATTTTATGCCATACTTGACGTAGTACGAAAATTTGATTTTTATCTTTTGAAAATCAGTGTTATCTTCAGCTTCTGCTGTAATACCACCACCTACAGCTACATTGCTGCTGCATAAGGCATGGAATAGTTCTCTTCTCTGATGATTAATGGCTTAGCCGGCTGCTCGCCAATTGCCTCTAAAAGGTATACAGCTTTTTCTTTTGCAGCCTTAATAGCACTTATGCGCACTTCTTTACGCAGGGCAGTAATTTGAGAATGGTCTACCCTTGCTATTGATGCCTCTTTAATATTATTATTGTAAAGTGCCTCAAACACCTGGTTAACCTGAGCTGCAGTACTAACCTTTAGCATATAGTCTTTGCGTTGTGCAATACCTTTCTCTTTCTGTCTTTTCATGATAACATCACTGTTAGCACCGCTAAGGCTAAGATTAGACAAATCTATATTCAGGTTTTTTAAAGCCTGTTTAAGTTTTTGCTCCTGATCATCTAAAGTATAAGTCGACTTCCCTTCAATCTTATCAGACAGCGTGATGCTTATGTAAATAATATCGGGCACAACTTCTTTTTCGGCTGTACCTGTTACTTCAATGTACGGCACTTCTTTATCATTCGCGACTTGTGCATTACCATGCATCGTTGCAAATAGCATTAGTGTAAACAATAGCTTTTTCATAGTATGGTGGTTAATAGTTTAATTACTTTATTACTGGTTCTCAATTTCCATCTCAGTTACTTTCCACTCACCGTCCTGTACTTTTTCAAGATGTACAGATACATCAAGATCACGCTTTTTCCCTTTTACGCTAATGTCAAAATCAGCAGTGCCATAGCCGTTTTCTGTAGTAATTTCGAAGGTAGGAAAAGAACCAAATTCTTCTATGCCGCCACTGTGCGCCAGGATCATCTCGTTTTGCGAAATATAGTGGGTTGCTGCTTTATAAGCATCCGACCCCTTCATGACTGAACTTAAACCAAAAACAAGGAGAGGAAGTCCAAGTAGCACAATGCCGACAGCAATACTGGTTATTAGTATGGCTTTCTTCCTCATTTTCCTTTTTGCCTCTTTCCTTATTTTTTCATATTCCTCGTATGCACTGTAAGCTGTAGATTGATTATCCAATTTTTATCGTTTATTTAGTTGTTGTACTACTTTTTCCATTTCCTCAGGTTTTTGTGTCCCTATTAAAAAGTGTTTGCCATTGGTAAACCTTATGAAAAGTCCTTTATCTCCCGAAACATTATAAGCACCGTTGCGCATGCCCCACCCGCCATAATCATGCATCGCATTATAGGTTCTTACATCACAGTTCCTAATGGTTTCCCATTTATAGGTTTTCCATTCCCTGTCAAAAGGCGAAAATTTCACGTTTATTCCGCTACTGTCAATTTTAGTATTCAGTGACATCACTAAAAATAATATGAGGACAGGCACCGGTATAGCTGCACAGATGTAAAGCACAACTTTACCGATTGTAGAATTAAGAGGGCTGCCCTGTTTGGGTTTGAATCGTTTTATACAATAAAAGATTAGTGCTGTTACTGCAGCAAGTATCAGTACATGCCAAAATTCAAAACGCTGGGTTTCTGTAAAAATAATGTTATTCATAAATGCAGGTTCTCTTACAAATTTACACAAAAAAAGGCTGCACATAGCAGCCTTTCAAAGTATTATAATCTGACTAATTGATTAGTCGAATCTTTCAATTTTAGCACCGATTGCACGAAGCCTTTCGTCAATCCTTTCATAACCACGGTCAATCTGGTCGCTATTCTGAATAGTACTGGTACCCTTAGCCGAAAGCGCAGCGATAAGCAGCGATATACCGGCACGGATATCAGGAGATGACATTAGGATACCTTTTAGGGTCGACTTAAAGTCAAGGCCTATAACAGTAGCCCTGTGCGGATCGCAAAGGATGATCTTGGCACCCATGTCGATAAGCCTGTCAGTAAAGAACAAACGGCTTTCGAACATTTTTTGGTGGATAAGTACCTCACCTCTTGCCTGTGTTGCCACAACAAGGATGATACTCAATAGATCCGGCGTAAAGCCCGGCCATGGAGCATCGGCAATCGTAAGGATAGAACCGTCTATATAGTTTTGTATCTCGTAACCATCTGTGTGAGCAGGAATATAGATATCATCTCCCCTGCGCTCAAGCGTAATACCCAGTTTTCTGAAAGTACCCGGTATCACCCCAAGGTTATCCCAGCTTACATTCTTGATCGTGATCTCACTTTTTGTCATCGCCGCAAGGCCAATCCAGCTACCTATCTCGATCATATCCGGAAGGATACGGTGTTCGCAGCCACCAAGTTTCTCAACACCTTCAATTTCAAGAAGGTTAGAGCCAACTCCAGTAATTTTTGCGCCCATGCTGTTCAGCATTTTGCAAAGCTGTTGCAGGTACGGTTCGCAAGCCGCATTGTATATGCTTGTTTTGCCCTCAGCAAGTACCGCAGCCATAACAATGTTTGCCGTACCGGTTACCGATGCCTCATCAAGAAGCATGTAAGCACCTTTTAGCTTTGTAGCCTCAACGCCATAAAAATGGTCTTCTTTGTTGTAACGGAAGGTTGCTCCAAGGTTGATGAACCCTTCAAAGTGGGTATCAAGCCTTCTTCGGCCAATCTTGTCACCACCCGGCTTAGGGATATACCCTTTACCGAAACGGGCCAATAGCGGGCCAACGATCATAATAGAACCTCTTAATGAAGCTCCCTCTTTTTTAAATGCCTCGCTCTCAAGATAAGCAAGGTTTACCTCATCGGCCTGGAAAGAGTACGACCCATGAGCCAGTTTTTCTATCTTAACCCCCAGATTGCGCAATAAGGCAATAAGCTTATTTACGTCAATAATATCCGGAATGTTGTTAATGGTTACTTTTTCGGGCGTAAGCAATACGGTGCATAGCACCTGCAATGCCTCGTTTTTAGCTCCCTGAGGCGTAATCTCACCTTTTAGCGGCGCGCCTCCTTCAATTTTAAATGTTCCCATGCAGTGAAAATAGAATTATGTTTTTCGGTTGTTTTTGTTTTGGTTATTCTGGTTGTTTTTCCCGTTGCTGATCTTGTGCTGCCCTTTTTGCTTTGGATTGCTAAATTGAGTCTTGTTGCTCAGCTTTTTGTTTATCCTCATCAGGTCCGTAGAGTTGGAAAGCTCTTCCTCGGTAGCCTGAAGGTTTATTGTTCCGCCGGACAGTTCATAAAGGTGCTCAAAAATAACATCGTCTTTAACAGTATCCTTGTTCCAGCTCAGAAACGACTTTTTCATGTGGTTAGCAATAACCATGATAAGTGCGTTCTTCATTTCGCCGTCTTCCCATTTGTTGGCAACATCGATCATGTATTTGATGTTATTGCCATAAAAACGATATTTTGGGAAGTTTTGCGGATACTCCAGCCTGTCAGGCTTTTGCTCCAGTAATTCTTTTGAAGGTATTGGGTATGGCGAATCAACATCCAGTTTAAAGTCAGACATTATAAATATCTGATCCCATAGCTTGTGCTGAAAATCGGGTACATCCCTTAGGTGCGGATTAAGGCTGCCCATTACGGAGATGATATATTTGGCCGCTTTATTACGTTCATTCCTGTCTTCAAGCTCTACTGCCTGCTCTATAAGCTTTTGCAGATGCCTGCCATATTCAGGTATGATCAGGTGTGGCCTTTCAGCATTGTATTCAAGATGGTTTACTGCTTCTGCCGGATTATGTCGCGTCATTTTGTTTTGAGGTCTTTATAATGATATGATACCTTCGATCTCCGAAAGCTCAATATATTTGTCTATTACCGACTGTGCACTTACCATTCTCACGTTTACCGAAACGGCGGTATATTTTCCGGTTTTAGATTGTGTAGTTTCTATAACTGCACCCATGTTGTCAAACGATTTTTCAACCTTTTCAACATTCGCAGGTAGCGATGGCACAATAAATTTAAATAAATATTCCGAAGGCCACAGGGTAGAATCGGTAAGTTCCTGTTTTAGCCTTGCATAAAATTCTTCGCTTTTCTTATCCATTCTAATAAAATAAACGCAAATATACGCATTACGCAGCAAGTATTTATAAAAAATTAGGCTGCAGGCGCTTTATTACGGCATTCATAATTTTTTTGAGTCATCGGTATTCGGCCATTGCCAATACCGCATTTTACAGCACTTGTCGCTGTTATTTTTATCTAAAGTATGGAAAAATCTGAAATGTAAAAACCAAATGGGACAGTTTAAGAAAAAAAATCAAGATCTCACGCAACCTTTTCATTTTCCTGCGTCTATAGAATATAGGTTTAGGTTATGAATTGGTTATTTTGAAACCCCGCTGTCTTCATGCAGCGGGGTTTCGTTTTTTTTTAGGTAGTGCCAATCAGTACCACGACAATTATCGATGCTAGGGCAATGAATATAAATGACCCAAGTATGATCTTATCAAGCAACGTCCTGTTCCTGAACAGCCTGATGACAATGTAGAGCACAGACCCCATTATAAGGTTCAGGAATATCCATTTGGTAAAAAGATAGGCAAGTGTGGCATCACGGCCTCCATAGGCATTAGCCAGCGCCATTCCCATAAGTATGCTGAATACCACCATCCATATAAAATACAGCGCCACAAGCGCATGAAAAGCAATATGCTTACTATCTATTTTTCTCATTTCTAAAAAACGCTTATCGGTACATATATCATTACATAACGCAACATTATGTATATTTATTGATGCCTTAACTGCCCAAAGTTGGCAAGATTCGGGTTGCCCATGGCAGCAGCAGCAAATACCTTTGTATTGAAATCATAAGGCATTTAATCATGAAAGAGCAAAATACTATAAATTTTGAAAGAATAAAACAGGCGATAGGTTATCTTAAAGATAATTTTAAAGACCAGCCCAATCTCGACGAGGTGGCAGGAAGAGTACACCTGAGTCCGTTTCATTTCCAGAAGCTGTTTACCGACTGGGCGGGCGTCAGCCCTAAAAAATTCCTGCAATACTTAAGCATTGAGCATGCCAAGAAACTCCTTGCAGATACCTCCTCTACCCTTTTTGATGCAGCATTACAAACGGGATTGTCTGGTACAGGCAGGCTGCACGATCTTTTCGTGACCATAGAGGGCATGACTCCGGGCGAATACAAGAACGGTGGCGAAAACCTCAGCATCAGCTATAGTTTTTCAGTAACACCTTTCGGCACCATACTGGCGGCATCAACTCCAAAAGGTATTTGCCATCTGGCATTTGCCGATGATGAAAGTGACGCGCTGGATGTGTTGAAAAAGAAATTCCCCAATGCAGATTATATCGAATCTACTGATAGCTTTCAGACAGAAGCACTCAATGCTTTTACCAACGGAACTTCGGCCGATGCCATAAAACTCCATCTGAAGGGCACGACCTTCCAGCTTAAGGTTTGGGAAGCATTGCTCAACATCCCTATGGGTAATCTTATTACTTACGGAAGTATTGCGCAGCTTGTAAATTCGCCAAAAGCATCAAGGGCAGTCGGTTCGGCAGTAGGCGATAATCCGGTGGCTTTTATTATTCCGTGCCACAGGGTAATACAATCCACGGGAATTATGGGCAATTATCACTGGGGCAGCAGCCGAAAAGCCGCAATGATAGGATGGGAATCGGCAAAAGCGGAGGTATAATCATGGACAGCATTTCTCAAAAGACAGCAACCCTGCAATGGAGCAGTATTGCCGAAAGCCTTAATGAACGAGGCTATGCGATAATCCCAGGATTCTTTACCTGTGGCGAATGTGATACACTTTCCGAACTATACGACAATCCGTCACTATACCGAAAAACCGTGGTCATGGAAAGGCATCGTTTCGGGCTGGGTGAGTATAAGTACTTTAACTACCCCCTACCCGATGCTATCGCCTCTGTACGAAAAAACATTTACCCTTTTCTCTCGGCTGTTGCCAATACATGGATGAAAGCATTGAACATAAACACTGTTTTCCCAAAAGAACTGGAACAGCTGCATGAACAATGCCGCACGAACAACCAACTGAAATCTACCGTACTGATACTGAAATATGGCCCGGGCGGATTCAATACCCTGCATCAGGATATTTATGGCGATGTATACTTCCCTATGCAGGCTGTGGTTATGCTAAGCCAGCCCGGAGAAGACTATACGGGCGGCGAATTCGTACTCACAGAACAGGTACCAAGGGCACAATCCAAAGCCATAGTACTGAAGCCTAATAAAGGCGATATGCTTATCTTTACCACAAACTTCAGGCCTGCAAAAGGCAGTAAAGGCTATTACCGTGCAGCGATGAGGCATGGCGTAAGTGAAGTGCACAGCGGTAAAAGAATGGCTATGGGTATCATATTCCATGATGCAATAACATGATTGAGCACTCCCAACTTTCGGCAACAGAGCTGAGGGCGCTGATTAAAGCAGGTGTACTTACCCTTGGCGGTAATAAAAAGCTGAAGATTTTTGGGCAGCTGAACTGCTCATCAGGCAAACGGATGCTAAAAGAGAACCGTGTATTCTTTACATCAGCACACGAAGCAAAATACTTTGGCTACCGCCCCTGCGGACATTACATGAAGCAGGATTACAAAATTTGGAAACAGGACAATGGACTTATTTAACACCAACTCAGAAACCAACCTACTCCCCTACGATGGCGAGGTAATTTACTATGGGCACGTGCTTAGCGAGAGTGAAGCAAAACGTTATTATGACATCCTGCTGAATGAGATTCCCTGGCAGCATGACGAAGCCATTATTTATGGCAAAAGGATAGTGACCAAACGCAAAGTTGCATGGTATGGCGATGAAAGTTATGACTATACATACTCGCGTACTACCAAGACTGCCCTCCCCTGGACAAAAGCCCTGCTCGAACTAAAAGAAATTACAGAAAAAACCTGCGGAACAAAATTCAATTCCTGCCTTTTAAACCTGTACCACGATGGCGGAGAAGGCATGGCATGGCACAGCGATGATGAAAAAAGTTTAGGCAAAAATACCGTCATCGGTTCTTTAAGCTTTGGAGCTGTAAGAAAATTCAGTTTCAGGCATAAGACGCGGGGTGAGAAAATAGATACAGTTTTAGACAGTGGAAGCCTTTTGGTCATGAAAGGAGAAACACAGACCCACTGGCTGCACAGATTACCTCAGTCCACTAAAATAAAGCATCCGCGTATAAATTTAACCTTCAGGACAATCGTTGAAAATATATAGTACCCCACAGGCAATAAAATATTCCGACTAATTTCCTTAACGGATTACAAATATTATATATATTTATCACGTTAATTCTTTGCTAACAAAGAGTTAAGGCCGCCCCCAGCCACCAATGCCTCAAAAATCTATTAATTTATTAAACAACTATGAAGCTAAAAGACCTAAAACTCTGGCTCAGCAAGTTGTCTGACGAAGAGCTTGAGAAAGAATTGTTATACAATTCTATGGACTACGGGATTTCAGGGCCGGTATCTGAAATAAATAAGTCCAGCGACAACCTTTATTATGTTGGAGACGAGCCGGTATTGCTGCACACAGAGTCAGAACTCAAACAACGTGGTTACAGCGAGAACCAGATCTCCGATCTTGATGTGGAAATTCCTCAGGGATGCTATTACATTGAACTAAGCAATGAATACAGCATTCTGGAGCGTTTTATTGACTAAGCCCCCGTCTTGGCCTGCATTAACATTATATTATATTGATAATCAGGTAAATTTTGGTAAATTAGCTTTACCAACACACCTTACCCGGACATGGCTCACTTTAACTAAACATCGTATTATATCCTCAACCCTCAGGGCTTGGGGAATTTTAGTTTATATATGTGCCACATTAGCAATAAGAAGAACCAAAAATTTACAACCAAAAAAAGAAACCATGAAATACCTTGACGCAAAAGACGTTTTTGAAGAGCTCAAAAGTTTTGAAGGCAAAGCAACCTTTAAGGGAGAAAATACCGTTATAGACTATTTTGTTCTTTTGCCCAAGGCTGACTGTAAGGATATTGACATAAAAGCATTTTTAGAAACATATCAGGCAAGTACAAGTTTTGAAATTGAGGGCAGCCACGAAGATGAACCTTACACGCTTATAGGTGTCAACATGGATGAGGAACGCTGTACCAATGATGTTGATTACTTTATGAAGATGATCGTTTGGTAGACAAAACAGGTATTTTTACCTGATTTTACCTAAACCTGAGCAGCTACATTTGATACTATAAATCTTATCAAATGGAAAATCTTACCAAAGCTATACAGGTGTTTGAGGACAGCATGAATACTTCTGAAACTACTAATCAAAACTTAAAAATAATTCATCCTCCGGCTCCCGCACCTCCGGCACCTCAACCTCTGCCATCTTTTAAAGATTTTAACAATGTAGGCTTTATAGGCATACATGAGATCGTTGAAGATAATGCCGTAAAAGAAAAAATGGAGAATCTGAGAGTTATTGCAAAGAAGAGTCTCGCAGTACTAAATCTTGCAGCAGATGCAGCGGTAAGGCAAAAAAATTATGTAAAAACAGACAAATCAGCCTGGATAGGATTACAATATTTTCCTTTACTGCGTTTAACAGAAACCGTAAGCACTTCCTTATCCCTAACTACAAAAGGTATTGATGTAACAGGGAAAATTTTCAGCATCATAAAAGGCTTCAATGCAAAAGAAGATTCTGAACTGACTAAGTTTTGTGAGCACCTTGGCAAAATAGCCCGTTCTTTTAAACCTTTAAAATACGATCGTTTCAGACAGAATGATAACGATAATGACATGATGGTATTTACCTACAGCGTAGATATTTCGAAAATTGAAAATAGCATTACCTATCAACCTACCATTAAACAATTTTCTATAAAACTGAATAATGACTTATCAGGAATTAGATGTCAAAATAATTCTGATGTTACTGTAAACATTACCATCAGCTGTTCAACTTTCATTCTGGATTATGACACAGATAAGCAACAAAATAAAGATCAATTTCATAATTTCCTCAATCGTTATGGCGATGCAGACATTACTACAGAACCGGCTCACTTTGAAGGTTACTTCAGGAGAGCCTAGGCTTTAAAAATATATTTTAAAAGCATATAGCGCTGATAATTAATGTTTTATTAACCTCAACATAACCATACATTCATCTCAGTATCCGTATTTTACATAAAATTCAGGATATGAAATTCTTTCTTTTCAAATATTTGATTTCCTTCAGGGAGTGGCTTTTCCTAAAAGCGATGCAGTCAACTTTCATTCATTAATATTCTTTCAGAGAACAATTTGATACACTTGCTTTTTGAATGAACATGAATGACGATTTTACCCCTGACAAATCCCATTTTGGAGACGATTTCCTGTGGGGCGTGTCAACTGCGGCCTTCCAGATAGAAGGTTCACACGATGCCGATGGCAAAGGCCTTTCCATCTGGGATGTTTTTACCGCCAAAAAAGGCCGGATAAAAAGCGGCCACCATGCCATGACAGCCTGTGATTTTTACAGCAGCTACCATACGGATATACACCTCATCCGTCAACTTAACATCCCTAATTTCAGGTTTTCCATCAGCTGGTCGAGGCTTTTGCCCGATGGCACAGGCACCGTTAACCAGGCCGGAATGGACTATTATAACCGCCTTATTGACCATCTGCTGGAATGTGGCATAGAACCCTGGGTTACGCTATACCATTGGGACCTGCCCCACGCCCTCGAACTGAAAGGCGGATGGACGAACCGCGAAAGCATAGACTGGTTTACCGAATTCGTTGACCTTTGCGCACGTACTTTTGGCGACAGGGTTCAAAACTGGATGGTGATGAACGAACCATCAGTATTTACCGGAGCCGGTTATTTTCTGGGCATACACGCACCGGGACGACGAGGTATCACCAATTTTGCCAAAGCTGTACACCATGTAACCCTTGCTACCGCAGCCGGAGGAAGAACCCTGCGCAACATCCTGCCTGAAGCCAACATAGGCACAACGTTTTCCTGTACCTATATAGAACCTGCAAGCGATAAGAAAAAAGACATAGCGGCAGCCCAACGTGTAGACACGATGCTGAACCGCACCTTTATAGAACCCATACTCGGATTGGGTTATCCTCAGGCCGACCTGCCCGTACTCAACAAGCTCAACAAATACATGCAGCCCGGAGACAGGGAAAACATGGCCTTTGATTTTGACTTTATAGGCCTGCAATGTTATACCCGTGAGGTAGTGCGCTCCTCTATGCTTACGCCCTACATAGGTGCGGCATTAGTAACTGCCCAAAAACGTAAAGTCCCACTTATTACCGAAATGAAATGGGAGGTCTATCCTCCATCCATAGGCCATCTGCTTGAGCGTTTCAGCAAATATGAAAACATCAGGAAAATTATAATCACCGAGAATGGTGCCGCTTTTCCTGACACTGTAGTGAACGGAGAAGTGAACGATAAGGAACGTACACAATATATCCAGAATCACCTGAACGAATTACTGAAAGCCAAAAGGCAAGGTGCTAAAGTTGACGGTTATTTTGTATGGAGCCTTACCGACAACTTTGAATGGGCAGAGGGCTACCATGCCCGCTTTGGCCTTATCCATATAGATTTTGACACACAAAAAAGAACCATAAAACAATCGGGGCACTGGTACAGCCGCTTTTTAGCCAATGAAAAATAAGCCTGCCTGCCTCACAATTATTATATTGCTATGAAAATACTTTATGCCGTACAAGGTACCGGAAACGGCCACCTGAGCCGAGCCATAGACATTATTCCCTGCCTGCAGAAACACGGAGAAGTAGATATACTTGTAAGTGGCATACAGGGTGACCTGAAACTGCCCTTTCCTGTAAAATATGAACTAAGGGGGCTTAGTTTCATTTTCGGAAAAAAAGGTGGAGTAGACATCTGGAAAACCTTTGCCAAAACCAATACGCGCAAGCTTGTGCGCAGCATAAAAGACCTGCCTGTAGAAAAATATGATCTTGTGATCAACGATTTCGAACCGGTTTCGGCATGGGCCTGTAACTTAAAGAACAAACCCTGTATAGGCCTTAGCCACCAGGCAGCGGTTTTAGACAAACGCTACCCACAGCCCGAAGACAAAGACAGGACAGGAAGACTTATCCTGAAACACTACGCTCCAACCGATTACAGGTATGGCTTTCACTTTAACGGAGATAATGAGTCTATATTCACCCCGGTAATAAGGCAGCAGGTGCGCGACCACGAAATAACAAATGGTGGACACTACACGGTATACCTTCCAGCTTATGACGACAAGACACTTTTAAAAACCTTATCGCAATTCAAGGATGTGAAATGGGACGTGTTCTCCAAGCACAATAAGAAAGAGATCGTAAAAGGCAATATTATCATTCAGCCGATAAACAACCAGCTCTTTACTGCAAGCATGGCAGCATCTGCCGGAGTGCTTTGCGGGGCAGGTTTCGAAACTCCGGCTGAGGCATTATACCTGGGCAAGAAATTACTGGTGATCCCAATGAAAAACCAGTACGAACAGCAACTTAATGCCGCAGCCCTTAAAGAGATGGGAGTACCGGTGATAAAAAGCCTGAAGCCTAAATATGACCCGATTATAAAGGAATGGATTGAAAATGGCGATGTGATTCCTGTGAATTATCCCGACATGACGCAAAGAATAGTAGACAGGGTGATTGTAAGGCACATGAAGACAAAACTGGTTTAACATTTTACTTAACTGTGGCATAACAGGTTAGTATTTTTCTTAAAAAGAATTAATGTTTTATTGGCTTTATTTTACCAAAACTTTAAAGCTTTATGGTTCATCTTTGCATCACTAACCACCTAAAACTATTCGCTATGAAAAAGAACATTGACCTTGCCACGATTAAAAATTTTATCCTTACCAATGCCTTATCAGAAAATGTAATGCTGATGCTTCACCCGTCAAATTTTGACAAGCTGGTGACAAACGGAAAAGCTAAGGCACTTTGCATATCAGGCATCAATATAATACCTGACGACAATAACGAAATCAGCGAGGGCGAGATAGATGTCCTTGAAATAAAATTTAACTAAGACACAAATGAGAATTGCCATAAGCTACGACACGGTACAGGAATACATCATAGATAATGACCTTACCGACAATGACACCATAGTATTGCATCCGTCAGACTACGAGACCCTTGCAGCTGAATATGCCGAAGAGAACAATATTATGATATTCCGCTCTCTTGAAATACTCGGTATTCCGGTACTTGAAGATACTGAAAACGAAGTAAAAAAGAGCCAGATCGTTGTAACGCAGCTGGCAGCCTCTTAAGAATATACTACTTTATTGGTAGAGCCATCCGGGAAACCGGGTGGCTTTTTTGTATTTACAAGGTTTCAGTGCCTTGGAGCTGTGAGCTAAAAAAACCTGCAAGGTTTTGAAATCCCGCAGGCTATATTGTTACTAAACTTTAGTTTGCTGTCATGGCCACATTAGCCATTGTTCCGCTGAAAACACCCGTAAGGAAACTATCCAGGCAATTAATATCTTTTTGCGAACGTGAGTCCTTCTTTACTTTCAGGGCTGCATCAACGAGGTATTTTTCGCATCGGTTTACAATTGTCCTTGCCTGCATTGGCCCCATGACTTCAATAATCTTAATGTCGGTTACGGTAACAATATAATTGCCGTTCTCGTTTCGCACCTTAAAATTAAATTTGCAGTCATTCCTCATAGCAGGACTGCCATCAGAACAGGTATTCTTTATTTTTTCTGCCGATCCTGTCTGTACACCATTCAGCATGGCTTCAACTTTTAAATCGGGCTGATTATCTACCGTAGCAGTAACATTACTGGTAGCAGGGAACGCATGTTCCCATATTAAATTTCCGTTTTCGTTCCTGAAACCGTCCTGAGCCAATGCAGGCAGGCTAAACAGCAATGATAAAAGTAATTTTTTCATAGCGTGTAGTTTTTTAGATTAAACTGCTGTTTTGAGTATATAGGAAGGTGACTTAAAGTTACCCATAAAACAGTTTAACTTCTTCTTTCACTACCCTTTTACCATTTATTTGTGACAAATTCTTAATAAATGGTTAACAAGAGCATGCGAAAAAAACTCAAAACCTTTGGCTTTTTATTGCACCAACAAAAAAAATAATGTTAATAAAATGGCCAATCCATTAAAAGCCTGCACAAAAAATATTTTTTTCTGATAAATTCTTTTCGCCTTATTTTTAATTAATCTAAATAAATACATTTGTAACCGATTAAGATAAACACTTGCATGAAAAAAATTTTACTTTTTGCCTTAGCGCTTACATTTAGTGCCGCAAAAGCCCAAAACTGTCAGAGTACAGACCCCGGCACAACAGCAGGATCAACCAGCTGTATATCATTTATGTATGACGGTTCACTAATAGAATATACCACAGTGCGTGCAGCCGATGGCAATGTATGGCTACAGCAAAATCTTGGAAGCACTCAGGTAGCGACATCTTCATCAGATCCTGATTCTTACGGAGGATATTTTCAGTGGGGACGCTGGCAGGATGGCCATGAGAAGAACAATTCGCTTGTGGGCACTACAGCATCGCCTAACAACCCTACAGGGGTAGGCACAGCAAACGCTTACTTTATACCAACATGGTGGAATGTTGCCGCTACAGGTGATTCCTGGGCAGCAGCAACACCAAACGACGTTACCGAGACGAATGGTTGTGATCCTTGTAAAGCATTAGGCAACGGCTGGAGACTTCCTACTGAAGCTGAATGGAGTACAATTATAACCACCGAAGGAATAACTAATGTTTCGACAGGTTATGACAGCAATCTTAGGCTAGCTGTTGCGGGCTATCGCGGTTCTACAGGAGGATTTACTTTTGTGGGCTCGAGAGCCTATTATTGGAGCAGTACACCAAGTACCTCTACTACAAATTACAGTAAATACCTGTATTACAGCAACGCTGCAATGAATCCGAGTGCAGGCGGGCTAAGAGGCCAGGCAGCATCAGTGCGTTGCATAAAAGGACAATCGGCAACACCGCCGGCAGTACCTGTAAGCGTAGCAATTACCACACCGGGAGGTGCCCCAGCTGTAATTACTGCAAATGGCGGAATCTTAACCCTTTTATCTGCAATTACACCGGCAAATGCAACCCAATCGGTTACATGGAGTATAATTGAAGGCAGCGAATTAGCTACAATAAACGGTAATGGAGTGGTTACAGCCCTGGCAAACGGAACAATTACCGTTCAGGCCGCCAGTACAGAAACACCAACTGTTCTTTCAACAATTACAGTTACTATAACCAATCAGTATGTAGTACCAACCTCTGTCGAAGTTACAACACAAAACAATGCTGATGCAGCTATAAGCACTAATGCTGGAACACTTCAGCTTACAGCAGCAGTACTTCCGGCGGCGGCCGACCAAAGCGTGACATGGAACATAACCTCAGGAAATGGATTGGCATCTGTAGACGCTAACGGACTGGTTACAGCTATAGCAAACGGTACAATTACTGTTCAGGCCATAAACAACGCAGATACAACCCTGACAGACAGTATAGACATTACCATTACAGGACAGTATGTAGCACCAACAAGCCTTGAGCTTACGGTTGCCAACAACGATTCGCCTTTTATCATCACACAGAACGGTACACTTTTACTTCAAGCGGCTATTCTTCCTGCAGAAGCAAACCAGTCAGTTACATGGAGTGTTATATCAGGAGAGCTATTTGCAAGTGTCAATGAAGGAGGGCTTGTAACAGCCATCGCAGACGGCGTGGTGACCATACAGGCAGTAAGCAATGACGATGCCTCGATACTTGACACCATTAGCATAACCATAACTAACCAAAACCCCGAATCGGCAGCGCCTTATTGCGAAGTTAGCACTGAATATGGTGTAGAACCTATATCGCTGGTACAATTTGCAGGCATAGATAACCCTACAAGCCCGGAGATAAATTCTACCCCATCGTATCAAAATTTTACAACTAAAAAGGGAAGTGTGATAAAAGGAGAAACTTACACACTTACGGTAGAAGGCAATACGGCAGGACTATTCTCTCATGACATAAGGGTTTTCATAGACTGGAATATTGATAATGCTTTTGACATGGCTACTGAATACTATGCTACAACCATAGAAAATACCACAGGTACAGATGGTGTTCAGGCAACACTTGAAATCACGGTTCCACAGACAGCTGTTACCGGTACAACTAGGATAAGGATAACAAAAGATCAGTGGAATATTTATGAAGAAGGAGAATTTGACGGATGTACTGATGCTTATTATGGCCAGGTAGAAGATTATTCACTGGAAGTTACCGAACCTGTTACAGGAATTGATGACCTTAATAAAACAGCTTATACCGTATACCCTAACCCAACCAATGGCCTTGTAACTGTTCAGGCTGATGCTGAAGTACTTTCGGCTGAGGTATACAACCTAACAGGCCAGCTGATTGCCACAGCCAATGGGAAGCAGCTGAACCTTTCTCAGGCAGCGGCAGGCATATATATCATGAAGATACGTTTTGAGGGTGGCAACACCGCAACACAAAAGATAATAAAGAGAGATTAATTAGTAGTGTAGTTAATTTGCAGAGTCAAAAAAAATAGTGCATAATGATTTATAGTAGTTAAACGTTAGTTAGTTTTTGTTTTATTCATATTTTTTTTGAGAGCCGCTGGGGTAAAGACAGCGGCTCTTTTTTTGTTTTTACCCCCTCCAAAGGAGGGAATCTACTCATACCTTTAAAAACACAACAGTGGTTTCCCCTCCTTTGGAGGGGTGGCTGAAAGCCGGGGTGGTTCTTTAATGCAAGTAGATTTCTTGCTAAGGTTTATGACTCCCTTAAGAATACTTTACCATATCCTTATCACACTACCCTTTTTATAATGAGTAATTTTATACAAAGCAGAAACTATAAAACAACTCATTATGGAAACCAGGAACATTTTAAAGTCACCGGAACCGAAAAGGAATTTTTCAAAATATGACGCATCAGGTACCGATCCGAACCGTTATGCATCAGTTTCCAACTCTAAGGAAGCTGACAGCTTTTTGCATAAAGGCAAAAAAAGCATCATTCCCGGACTTAGGGTAAACGTAAGCAAAACCGAACGCATCATTATGGTAGCGGCAGGAGCTTACCTACTATACCGTGCCCTTAAAAAAGACCATAGCAAGACTAAAAAAGTAATGGAAGGCGTTACAGCCGGAACCATGCTTTTCAGGGGTATCAGCGGCTACTGCCCTGCTTATGACCTGATGGATAAAAAAGGGCTGCTAAAGGGCAGTAACGTTGCCATTACAGCCTCATTGAATATCAACAAACCGGTTGTAGATGTATATAATGCCTGGAGAAATCTTGAAAACCTGCCAAAATTCATGCAGCACCTGCACAGTGTGGAAGAGCTGGACGGAGGGACATCGAACTGGAAAGCCAAAATACCCGGAGGCATCGGTACTGTAGGCTGGAAAGCCCAAATCCTTACCGACAGGCCTAACGAAGTTTTAAGCTGGCAGTCCCTTGCCGATTCGACGATACACAATGCCGGCAGGGTAATTTTCAACAGGAACAGCGATGGCCACGGTACTGATATTGAAGTAAGCATTGCTTATCATGCACCATTTGGTAAAGCAGGCGAAGCAGCAGCAAAACTGCTTACTCCTGTATTTGAAAAAATGCTGCAAAAAGATATTGAAAGCTTTAAAACATACATTGAAGGCGGTAGTACACAACAAGCCTAAGAAAGATTTAGTGCAATTTCATTTGGTGAAGAAGGGCTCCGTTATTAATGGGGCTCTTTTTTAAATAAACTTGTTGCCCTACCAGTAAAAAACTACCTATTCAAGATAGTACTGAATAATTATAATTAAATTTGAGTATAACAATAAAGAAATTAACTATGGGAAAAATCGCTTTGTCAATTTTCGCACTTTTATGCTTTACAACTGTTTTTGGACAAGCCAGGGAAGAACTAAACTTTGGCCTGGTGGGTATTAATTATGAAATACCTGTTCATAGAGATATTACTATTGCTCCGGGTATTGGAACCAGCCTCGATCTTGACTGGCTGAATCTGGGAGTTAAGGCAAACTATTATTTTGATAATCTGTTTGATATTTCCGATGAGGCCTGGGATGTCTATGGGGGTGTTAATGCCGGATATTCTGTCGACATGGATGATAACGACAATAACGGTGACGATGAAAGTGATATCAACATTGGCCTTCATGTTGGCGGAAGGTGGTTCTGGAATGACAAATGGGGACTTTATGTAGAGCTTGCCGGCGGCAATGTTTCAGGATTTTCTCCGGGAATCGGAGTAACAATGAAACTATAACAATGAAGCTTTTATATATAAAAGCCTGTAAGGATTTTAACTTACAGGCTTTGTTATTTAATGGCACGGATCAGACTTGCAAATCCGTACTACCGAGGTAATCAGGTCAAAAAATGAATTACTTCAACTCCATTTTATCATACACATTTAATACCTACAAGGTTTTGAAAACCTTGCAGGAGCTTACTCATAATCCTTACATGATTCTCAACCTGCAAGGTCTTGGGACCTTGTAGGTTTAAATACATTATTGTGACTATTGGACGAATTAAAAATTCTTTTTATTTTTTTCATTTAAAAGCAGTATTTTTTAAAAAGAAAATATTGTTAAACTCAACTTAATAAAAACTAAATTTGTATTCAATAAATGAAATATTTTATCCAATATCATAAAGCAGAAGAACTAGGTATCCCATTAAGAACACCAGTATATAATACTCTAAACCAAAATTTTATTAGAAATAACCTTAGGTTTTTTACAAAAAAAAGAGCCATTAAAAGTGAGATCGGTAATAAGTGTTTTTTGATTGTTGGCTTTGGAAAGAAAGGTAAAATGGATTTTTATTTATGGTCTTTAATAAATATAGAAAAAGTTACTTTTGAAGATAAATTATTTTGGGCAGAAGGAATTGGTTTTGATTTCAATGCTCCTATATATTTAAATAATATAGAAGGTTTTAGAGACTTAAAGAACTTTTGTGGAAACTTTGGGTTAGGATTAACAGATATTACAACTCATCAATTTTGCAATAAAGTAATAGAACTTGAAAAAGATTATGAGGAACATTTAGAAATATTAAAAACAAGTGAAGAGTACTGGCTGAATATAATAGAAGCTAGAAAATTATCTTCATCAGAAAGAGCTAAGATTTTAAAAAATAGTAATCCTAAACCAGAAAAGTCTAAAGTCCAAATAACAGTTTTTAAACGAAACATCTATGTTATTGCAGAAACCCTAGAAAGGGCAAACGGAATATGTGAGAAGTGTAACAGTCCAGCACCTTTCTTTAGAGATAAAGACGATACCCAATATTTAGAAGTCCATCATAAAATTCCTCTCGCCGAAAACGGTGATGATACAGTAGAAAACACAATTGCATTATGCCCAAATTGCCATAGACATGCTCACTATGGGAAGAAGACGTATTAAAAAGAGTAATTATTTATTTTTTTAGTTATATTTCCAAAACACGTATTGAACCAGTGTCTGCCGCGGCAGATATGAATCTTGCTCTCTACATTAAAAAATAAATCTATCTCATATAATTAAAAAAGCCCATCGCTTTCACGAAGGGCTTTAACCCAAATAACTTAACTCAAATTAATTAAGATGCCCGGTTATGCCGCCAATAATGATCAGGGCAATGGCAATAACTCCGGCGATTTCTATATATCGAATAATCGTATTCTTTTTCTGGAAGGCATAATAATGTACGTATCTCTTTTTACCTGCTGTGGCTAATTGTACTTGTTTGTCTTTCGTGCTAGGCGTGTTTTTCATAATCATGTCATTTAATCGTTTCAATATGTCCTGTAAATATATACAACGCATTTCCGGAAAGAAAAGTGTTTAACAAAGTATTATCGTATCATTATTTTTCGAAAAGAAATATATGTAGCTACTGTTAAAAATTTCCGGAAGCGAATACTATTTATGTGATGCAATAAAAGTGCCAAATTCTTAGTAACTTCGTGCTACTTTTCAAATTAACTATGCAGCAGGCGCTCGATATCCTTAAACAATACTGGCAGCATGATACCTTCAGGGAACCGCAGGACAAAATAATCCAATCGGTACTTGAGGGAAAAGACACATTTGCCCTTATGCCTACAGGCGGAGGGAAGTCGGTTTGCTTTCAGGTGCCCGCCATGATGAAAGACGGTCTGTGCCTTGTTGTCTCTCCGCTTATCGCCCTGATGAAAGATCAGGTTGCCAATCTTGAGAAGCGCAACATTAAAGCCATAGCCCTTACAGGCGGCATCAGTACTGATGAACTTAGCGACCTGTTGGACAACTGTAAATTCGGGAATTATAAATTCCTGTACCTCTCCCCTGAAAGACTACAGGCCGACTGGGTAATAGAACGCATTAAAGACCTGCCCATAAACCTTGTCGCCATAGACGAAGCACACTGCGTGTCGCAATGGGGGCACGACTTCCGCCCTGCATACCTGCAATTGGCAGCACTGAAGAAACACCTGCCCCACGTTCCGTTTCTTGCCCTTACAGCATCGGCTACGGAGAGGGTACAGCAGGATATTATAAAACAGCTTGGACTTGAAGCTCCTGTAATATATAAAAAATCGTTCGCTCGTGAGAACCTTGCCTACATGGTCTTTGAGACCGAAGACAAGCTGCACCGCATTCAGCAGATACTGACCAAGAATGCGGAACCATCCATTATATACGTACGCAACCGAAAGGCCTGCCACGATGTTTCGTCACAGTTGCAATCCCTTGGCTTTAAGTCAACCTTTTACCACGGTGGGCTGAAAGAAAAAGAAAAGGAAACCAATATGCAGCTCTGGCTTACCGAGAAGGCACAGGTTATTGTAGCGACCAATGCCTTTGGTATGGGTATCGACAAAGCCAATGTAAAAACGGTGATGCACATACAGCTGCCCGACAACCTCGAAAGCTATTATCAGGAAGCAGGACGTGCAGGACGAAGCGGACAGAAATCGTTTGGAGTACTACTCGTAAACCAATCTGATATTGGTATTGGTAAACAGCAATTCTTAGAGGTGCTACCCGATAAAAAATTCCTGAAGGAAGTTTATTCAAGGCTTAACAGCTTTTTGCAGATCGCTTATGGCGAAGGCATCGGAGAGACCTATCCTTTTAACTTTACTAACTACTGCCAGCAGTACAAGCTTTCTACAGCAAAAACATATAATGCCCTGCAATTCCTGGACAGGCAGGGAATATTGACCCTCTCTCAGCAGTTTACCGAGAAGGTTACCATGCAATTCATCATTCCGAGTAAGGAAGTTATGCGCTATATAAGCTTAAACCCTGCCGACGAAGAAATGATACTCGCCATACTGCGTAATTATTCAGGGGTGTTCGACATGGAGACACCGCTCAATATGAGTCTGATCACTAAAAAGGCAAAAGCTACTGATGATCAGATCCTGAATCTGCTGGAACGTTTGGCGCAGAAAGAGATAATAACCTTTCGCAGCAGCGGAAATGACAGCAGCATAACGTTTAACGAAGTACGTGAAGACGAACATACCATAAACCGCATCTCTAAATTTTTAGAGCAGCAGAATGATATTAAACAAAGACAGTTTGAAGCTGTCGTGAACTATGTAACCAATACCGACACCTGCAAAAGCCGACTTATACTGGAGTATTTCGATGAGAAAACTACTACTGACTGTGGTATCTGCTCTTATTGTATTAGTAAGAACCGCAAGGTAGTGAGTCCGCTTGATTCAGCGAATGCCATATTTGGATTACTGAAAGACGCTCCTTTCAATTCAAAAGAACTGGAAAGCAGGCTCGACCTGACATCCGAAGAAACCGTGTTTGCACTGCAGATACTATTGGAAAATGACAGGATAATAATGAATACGAACAATCAATATACACTGAAATAAAATGGAACGCCTGAGAATTGTTTTTATGGGTACACCCGAATTTGCCGTAGGGATACTCGACACCATATACCAGCATAACTATGACATTGTTGGAGTGATTACCGCTGCCGATAAACCCGCAGGCCGTGGCCAGCAACTGAAATATTCAGCCATTAAAGAATATGCCCTTGAAAAAGGACTACGCCTGTTGCAGCCCAGCAACCTTAAAGACGAGGCCTTTCTTGAAGAACTGAAAAGCCTTAATGCCAACCTTAATGTTGTTGTTGCCTTTAGGATGCTTCCCGAAGCCGTTTGGAAAATGCCGAAACTTGGTACGTTTAACCTGCATGCTTCATTGCTGCCACAGTATCGTGGTGCAGCACCTATCAACTGGGCTATCATTAATGGTGAGCATGAAACTGGCGTAACCACCTTCTTTATCGACGATAAGATTGATACAGGAGCCATGATACTGAAAGCATCTACCCCTATAGGCGATAATGAAAGTGCAGGCGAACTTCACGACCGCCTTATGGATCTTGGTAAAGACACCGTTATAAAAACCCTTACACTGATTGAAAACGGCAATGCCGAAACGACCATACAGACCGAAAACGACGATATTAAGACAGCCTACAAGCTAAATCGCGATAACTGCAAGATCGACTGGGCCAAACCCGGAGCAGAGATACATAACCTTGTGAGAGGCCTTAGCCCCTACCCTACGGCATGGTGTTTTTTTAAAGACAATGGCCAGGAGTGGAATGTAAAAGTATACGAAACATCGTTTATTAAAGAAAGCCACGACAAAACTGTTGGAAGCATAATCGCAGATAAGAAAGAAATAAGGGTAGTCGTAAAGGATGGTTTCATCAAAATAAACAGTCTACAATTACCCGGTAAGAAAAGGATTACATCCAAGGAACTATTAAACGGAATGACTTTTTCGGAGGGCGCAACAGTAGCGTAACCCACTGAATACAGGACTTTCACAAAATTTTAAGAAAAACAAGCGCCATTGTCAACATTAACATAAAAGTTATCAACAATCGAGGGTAAAATAAGAGAAAACGCTTGCGTGGTATCGATTTCCTATTAAATTTGTAGGACAGGAATTGTAAAAGCAATTATTTAACCAAACAATTAATAACAATTATTATGAACAAATCAGAATTAATCGACGCAATGGCTGCTGATGCAGGAATCTCTAAAGGTGCAGCAAAAAAAGCATTAGAATCTTTTGTAAGCAACGTTAGCGGCGCTCTAAACAAAGGTGGAAGAGTATCTCTAGTTGGATTCGGATCTTGGTCAGTATCTGCAAGAGCTGCTAGAGAAGGAAGAAACCCACAAACTGGAAAATCTATCAGCATCGCTGCTAAGAATGTAGTGAAATTCAAACCGGGAGCTGAGCTTGACGGTGGTGTAAACTCTAAGTAATTTTATTACAGCACAATATAAAAAGCCTCTCAAATTTTGGGAGGCTTTTTCTTTAAAATAATCTAAATTTTTTGGCTGTCTGCAATTTTTCATTTAAATTTATTACAAATTGTAAGAAGATGATTTCACTAAGACCCAAAAAAGGACACCTGCTAATAGCAGAACCTTCCACTATCGGAGATCTTTCTTTCAACAGATCGGTAATACTTTTAGCCGATCATAACGATGAGGGGTCGGTAGGCTTTATCCTCAACAAACCGTTAGGATATACCATTCATGATCTTATACCTGAAATAAAAGGAAACTTTAAAATATACAATGGCGGGCCTGTAGAGCAGGATAACCTGTACTTTATCCACAATATACCTGAGCTTATACCCGACAGTATAGAGATATCTAATGGTATTTACTGGGGTGGCGATTTTGAGTCGACCAAAGACCTGATCAACAAAGGGCTTATCAAAAAGAACAATATCCGTTTCTTTTTGGGGTATACCGGATGGGAAGCCCAACAGCTTGACGATGAACTTGAAGAAAACTCATGGATCGTTAGCGAGAACAGCTACAACAACAAGATCATAGGCAAATCCAGCGCTTCTTTCTGGAAAGAAAAGATAATGGAACTGGGTGGCGAATACCTGATATGGTCGAATGCACCGGAGAATCCTACATTGAATTAATTTTTTAGCTATTACACAGAGCTTCACAAAGGAGCGCAGAGATACGCAAAGTTTCTTTAGCTATGATGAAGAACACAAAGCTGCCGACGGCAGAATTCTCTGTGAGCTAAAAAAGCCAAAAAACAACAACCTCTGTGTATCTCTGAGAAAAGCTCAGCGAATCTCTGTGGTATAACCAACCTCTCTAACTAAACCTAATCTTCGCGTTTAGTCTCTTCACAATATCAAGTGCCATTGTGTTTACAAATTCTTTTTTGCGGTATTTGGTAATCGGCTGAATGCCTTTTATCACGTTAGTGACAAACAATTCATCTGCCTTTTGAAGGTCAAAAGGAGAAATTGACGCTTCTGAAACTTCCAGTCCTTCGATCTTTTTGGCAAGCTCAAGCACCTGTTTGCGCATTACACCATTAAGGCAACCATCGGCTACAGGCGGAGTAACAAGTTTGTTGCCTGTAAGCATGAATAAATTACCCTGGAGTGCCTCTATCACGTTCTTCTCATCGTTGACAAGCAAACAGTTTTGCAGGCCGTTTTCATGCGCATAGATGCTTCCGGTAATCTGCACCATCTTGTTGGTGCTTTTAAGGGTCGAAAGAAGCTGTTTGGTGACATAAAAGTCACGAAACAAATCTACCTCATAATTTCCTTCAGTAATGGAGTACAGCGGTTCTGTGAGCTCAGAAGCCGTAATAATGAACTCTATATCGTTATCCGTAGGCAGGTAAAACCCACCCGACTTACGAAACACTGATATGCGTGCCCTGTGAGCCGGAGCGGCAGGTAGTGCATTTACAAGCAGTTGAACCTGCTCTTCCATAAATTCCATCGTAAAATCCATCGGAATCTCCATGCGTACAATACGCATAGAAGCCATAAGCCTGAAATAGTGGTCTTCAAGAAAAAGTACCTTGCCGTCAAGCACCCTTAAAGTTTCAAAAATGGAGTCACCGTACAGGAAAGCCCTGTTTTCGTGCAGTATAATATCAGAAGAGGCAACAAGGCTGCCGTTGTAATTGATCATAAAAAAAGCCCTGAAAATTCAGGGCAAATATAGCTTTAAATAGAAAGAATTCCTAAATCGAGCCTAAAACATGCTTCAGGTCTGATATCTGGTTTTCCCATAGCTGTTTGGACTCCTGTATATCATCTTCTTCGGCAAAGTCTACCACCATAAGCGAAACATCTTTTGTGATCTCGTCTACAAGTATGCGCAGCTCAAAATAGTACTCTCCGTCTTTATTGTCATCGTCTATCCAACGGAACTTAACTTTCTCCCCTGATTTCTTAGAAGAAACCCTGGCTTTTTCTTCTGTATCATCCCATATGAAGGTAAAAAACTCACCCCTTGAATTTACGTTATCAGCAAACCATTCAGAAAGCCCTGAAGGCGTAGAGATATACTGATATAAAAGCTGCGGTGATGAGGTTATTGGAAACTCCAGTTCATATTTTATTTTTTCCTCCATTGATGTAAAATTTTTGGAAATATATAATAATTAACATTTAAAAAAAAGCCTTTTGAAAAATAATTTTTTTCTTCAAAAAATATTTGGAACATTTAAATAAAGCCCTATATTTGCACCCGCATTCAAGGATGTAATAACCGAATAAATGGCGAGGTAGCTCAGTCGGTTAGAGCGCAGGATTCATAACCCTGAGGTCACGGGTTCAACTCCCGTCTTCGCTACAAAAACAACCCTAACCTAATACTAAAAAGGTTAGGGTTTTTTATTGGAATTAAGTCAGGACAGCTTCGTAGATTTTCATCTCAATTTTAGCCTCTGACGCGCAAAAAATAAAAGCCTGTAAGTTTAATCTTTACGAAGTCAAACAACAGAACAGCAAAAAGCTTCTCTTTGAAGTCTTCCTTTTATTTATTTGAGTACCAGTACAAACGAATGAATTACAGCCAAAAGATATTGACAGCCTTAGCCTTAGCTTACGGGTTGATTTCGTGCAGCAATTCTACAAAATCAAAGGTTTGGCAGAGAACTGATGCGCTATATAATTAGTGTGCTTGGCAGATTTGTTAGTTCACCTCTGCTTTCCTTTTGAAAAAGACACTGCTTTTTATCTAAAACAAAGTAAATGCAGATTTGCAATCCATGCCATTTATCGTTTTTAAAACACATTATCACATTCTGCCGCGCTCCAATCGCAATAAGATAACGCAATAACATAGAACTATCTTCAGCACAAAAATCATCCCTTTGATTTGATTATTAAAGGGGGTTTCTTTTACACCATTCTGCCCTCATAACCCTCACATAACAAAGGCAGCACAATTTACTAACACAACCCAAGTACTTATACCTATATGATATTCAGGTAAATATACTCTTTACAGAAATAATTAATAAGATTTATTTAGTTCCCGAATATCATAGCAGCATTTGCCTATGACTATTCAACAGTTTACTATTTATAAATTTCACCTTACAATTATGAAAAAAATTACATTCTTAATTTTTCTCACCGCTGCTTTTGCCGCGCCTGACCTTGCTGCGCAACAGGCCGTAACCGCATCAGGGGGAGAAATTTCGGGAAGTGGCGGAAGCGCTTCCCTGTCTACTGGCCAGATAGTTTACACTACAATTTCCGGTGGTGGAGGCACGGCAACACAAGGCGTACAACAGCCTTTCGAAATTTCTGTAGTTGGAAAAGATAATTACAAATCTATTTCCCTTAAAACAACTGTTCCTCTCAGTGCAACTGTTTTTCCTAACCCAACAGTTGCTACGATATCGCTTCGCATAGAGCACGATGATCTGTCAAATTTCAGATATGAGCTCTATGACCTTAACGGAAGAATAATCTTTCAGGAAAAACTAATAGAAAAAGAGACGATTATTTCACTGGAAAAATACCCCTCCAGCGTGTATATATTAAAAATATACCAGGGCGGTCACCAATTAAAAAATTTTAAAATCATTAAGAAAGACATATGAAAAATATAATTACGCTATTATTTGTAGCCATACCATTCATGCTTTTTGCCCAGGCTCCCGGCAAAATGAGCTACCAGTCGGTAGTACGCGACTCCATAGGAGACATACTTGCTTCAGCACCTGTAGGTGTTCAGATCAGCATTTTACAGGGTTCATCTACCGGAACAGCTGTTTTTGAAGAAACCCACGAAACCAATACAAATGCTAATGGGCTATTAAGTCTGGAAGTTGGTAATGGAACTCCGGTAACTGGTACTTTTGACGGAATAGACTGGTCAGCGGGTCCTTACTACATTAAAACTGAGATTGACCCTAGCGGAGGGACAGACTACACCATCGCAGGTACTAACGAATTAATGAGTGTACCTTATGCCCTTTATGCTGCAAACGGACCAGAGGGCCCGCAAGGCCCGACCGGACCTATGGGACCAACGGGACCTTCAGGGTCACAAGGGCCAACTGGACCAACCGGACCTACGGGGACAACCGGACCAACCGGACCAACCGGACCAGGAGGACCTACAGGACCTGCAGGGCCTAAAGGGGCTACCGGAGCAACTGGTGCTCAGGGAATACAAGGAATACAGGGTAATGCAGGGCCTATAGGGGCCACAGGAGCAACCGGAGCTACGGGTTCAGGATTTGCTAACGGTACAGCTTCAGGGCAAATTTACCTTACAGGAGGATCGTTTCAACCACAAGCTCCTGTAACGGTAACGGGTGATGTAACAATAACATCAGCCGGTGTTACAACCATTGCAAATAGCGCAGTCTCACCTTCAAAAATAAATGCAGGCGGAACAGCTTCTTCTACGACGTATTTAAGAGGAGACGGTCAATGGGCTACGCCACCATCAGGGCCAATGGGTATTGTAACAATCAGCGCTAACGGAACTGTACTAAATACATCGAACCAACTTGTATACTTTACAGGTAGCTATACTGTAACACTTCCGGCTAACCCGGTAACAGGCCAGACACTGTATTTTTGTAGTGAAACTACTTCTGCTCTGATTAATCCAAATGGCAAGTTCTTCAGGGACGCAGGGAATAACTATGGTACTTCATCATTCAATGAGTTTGGCGGTACAACTTCAAAAGGATTTGTGCTTGTATACAATGGAACCTATTGGTTTATATTCTAATCGAATATACAGTTCAAAAGAACATTAAAATAAACCCGATGGCACGAATTACAAATCCGCGCCCTTAAATAAAATAACAAAAGCCTGTAAGTTTAATCTTTACGGGCTTTTTTTGTTTAGGATTTAATTTACATTGATTATAATCCGCTGCCTTTTCTATTTTAATCTTCTTTATAAGAAACAAAACCATTGTGAGAATTGCTTCTGTGATTAAACATTCAATAACACAGATTTGCAATCACATCATTACCAGGAGGCACGACGAGGCAACCCAAAATATGACATTCTAAATACTGCTACACCAAAAACAAAAAAGCCCCCGACGGGGAGCAAAAAAAAACGGCCTGAGCTAAGCTCAGGCCGTTTCGGGTATTAACCTTAGGGGTTAATTATTTTTTTACTTCTGTAGCAGGAGCAGCAGCAGCGTCAGCAGCTGGAGTTGCAACAGCAACTGTATCAACAGCAACAGCTGTAGTATCAGCAGCAGGAGCAGCTTCAGTAGCAACAGCAGTAGTATCTACAGCAGTAGCATCAGTAGCAACTTCTTCTTTTTTTCCACAGCTTGCAAGTGTAAGAACAACTGCAGCGCTAAGTACGATCAATTTTTTCATAATATTAGTTTTAAAAGGATTATTTTTTGATTTCAAATCTGAGACAAATGTATGGCGATACTACATCTCTTTTTTACAGACGTGGTAAAAAGGGCTTTTCACTTGGTGAAGTAATAGGAAAAGCAGGTAAAATTGATTTACTTTACATTACTAATACAAAACTGAATGCGCTTCATAGCCACAATACCCTTACTATTACTGCTTTTAGCACCCTTTTCAGGAGTAAAAGCCCAGGACACCATTTCTAAAAAACAGGAAACTCCGGCAGAGATAAAAAAAGCCGCAAATAACCTTGAAAGATCGCTCATTGGCAATGACAAAACCAAGATTGCCCGTAACTATGAGCTTCTGGCAAAAGGATTTATAGATAAAGACGACTTGCCAAAGGCTGAAGAAAACCTTTTTAAAGCAATGGAGAGCTATGCCATGGCTAAAGATGTAGCGGCTACAGCAAGGGTTATACGCAATATTGCCAAAGTACAGGAAGCACAAAGCAAATGGCGGGCAGCCAAACAAAACTACAAGGTGGCCAATGAAACCGCTCCCGACATTACCTCAAAAACCCTGAATGCCAACGACTATGCCCGACTGCAGAACCGGGGAAATATTGAGACCGAAAACAAATACCTGAGTGCTAACATCGCCTTACTGAAAAAGAACAGAAAAAAGGCCGAGATAGCCGATGCTTATACCCTCCTTGCAAAATTAAACCTGAGGAACAGCGACAGCACAAACGCACTGGACAACTACGAACAGGCCATTCCATACGCTAAAAACAATCCCGCCCTCGCCATTAAGATCTATGCAGAAATTGCAAGGCTGCAGGCTTTGGGCAAACATTATGATGAAGCCGTGACTGCCATAGAGAAGCTATTGGCTGAAGCCGAAGAAATAAAAGATTATAATACGCAAATAATACAGCTGCGCTATCTTGCAAGCATTTATTTTGAAAAGGAAGACGCTGAAAAGGCTGTAAATGCCCTAAAGGAATCCTATAAGATTGCATGGGTAAACGGCAAAACCTTTGAAGCAAGGGAAAGCCTGATGCAGCTGGTTGACTATTACAAATCGACCGAGAATGAAAAGGCAGGCATGGAGATGTATGAGGAATTTTTGAAAAACCTTGACCGCATTATCCTCTCAGACAATTCACTGACTGATGCCAAAACTTTTAGGGTGACCGAAGAACGCATACGCCGACTGGAAGCCGAAAGGAACTTCAGGGATGAGCTTATCAGCCGAAAGAATACTTTTACTTACTTTCTTTTAGGCTCTATGGTTTTACTGTTACTTTTCTTTGTCCTGATAGTTAAGGCGTTCTATTCTATAAAGGCCAAGAATAAAGAGATCGCTTTGCAATCGCTGAGACGCGAAATGAATCCGCACTTTTTGTTCAACAGCCTCAACAGTGTTAACCAATTTATTGCGCAAAACAATGAACTCGAAGCTAACAAGTACCTTACCTCCTACTCGAACCTGATGCGTAATACCATGGAGAACTCTAACAAAGACTTTGTAACTTTGGGCAATGAAATAGAGAACCTTACCAAGTATCTTGAGCTCGAGCACCTGCGCTTTAAAGACAAGTTTGATTACAGGATCAAAGTTGACGAAAAACTTGACCCCGAAACCATCTGGGTGCCTAACATGATCGTTCAGCCGCACCTGGAAAACGCTATTTGGCACGGACTTCGCTACAAAGAAGAGAAAGGCCTTTTAAAAATGGATTTCAGGCTCGACGGAAAAACGATAATCATCACAATAGATGACAACGGGATAGGCCCCACGAAAAGTGCCGAGCTTAAAACGCACAACCAAAAAGCGCACGAATCGCGCGGGTTGACAAATACTAAAGAAAGAATGACGTTATTAAACGAATTATATAAAACAAAAATTGACTTTTCCATGACCGAAAAGACGGCACCGGAAACAGGAACCATAATAGAAATTACTTTCCCAATACTACATAAACCATGATGAGCCTGCCTAAAATAAGGAGCGTAATAGTAGAAGATGAAACAGCAGCCAGGGAAGTGCTGCGAAGCTACCTTACCAAATACTGCCCGCAGGTAGAGATCGTTGGCGAGGCACAAAACAGTCGCGAAGCTGTGCCATTACTTCACGAACTACAGCCGCAGCTTGTATTCCTTGATGTCGAAATGCCCTTTGGCAATGCTTTTGACGTACTTGAGGCTTGTAGCAGCCTGACTTTTGAAACCATATTTGTAACCGCTTTCTCGGATTATTCGCTAAAAGCGCTCAACATGAGTGCAGCTTATTATCTGCTTAAGCCCATTAGTATCGAAGAACTTATTGTTGCCGTAAACAAAGTGCAGCAACAGCTGGTAAATAAAGACATCTTTAACCGCAATAAGGTTATCGTAGAAAACTTCAGAGAACCAAAGTCTGAAAAACAACAGGTAATCCTGCCAACGATGGAGGGTTTTGAAGTTGTAAAGATGGAAGACATCATCCGCCTGAAAGGAAACGGTAACTTTACCGATCTGTACCTTACCAACGGAAATAAAAAAATGGCCTGCCGTTTCCTGAAGTATTTCTCTGAGATGCTGCCCCTTCCCTTTATAAGAGTGCATAAATCGCATATAGTGAACCTCAACTTTGTAAAACTGTATAACAAAGGTGGCTACATAACGCTTGAAGATGGTGCCGAAGTAGAGATATCGCCTACCTACAAAGAAGAATTTCTTAAGAATTTCAAGTAATCTTTATACTGCATCTGCATAACATACCTAACAAAAAAAGAGCTTCCCATAATGTGAAGCTCTTTTCCTGAATTAATAACTAATACTATGTATGTTTATGCGCTCAACGCAATCTGAGGGTAGATTTCCCTTAGTTTTTGTTTGAAATTTTTCATTTCCTGCTCGTTGTCAGAAAGTATTTTGTAACGTGACCCGGAATCGTATGCTGTTCTTTCAAAAGTAATGTTGTTTCTTTTTAACATACGCTCAATAAGGTCATGATCGATAACGTGTTTGTACAACGTTCTAAAGATAGTGATGTGCATAATTATGAGTGTTTGGGTTAGTATTCTTTATCTTTCAGGATAGTTTTTACTGCCTTATTTACAGTAGAACTTCTTCCTTTCCTATAAAATTACACAAAATATTTTTATGAAGATAAACCTTAATAAAAATTTAGGATTTCTTAATATTGGCTTTAATTTGCAACAGCGCTAATTCTTTAATTTTTAGTTAAATATCGTTCATATAACCACATCTATCAATTAATTTTGTGGTACTATATTCATCACGTTATACCTTACTATTCCATTTTATAAATGGAACGGTTACGCCAAAGCCCCCACAGGCTTAACAGGTTTCATAGAGCCCCTTTACAGGGGCTTTTTATTTTTAATGTGCTTCAACTAATCCTCCGCCTCCCGGAGCTCCGCCCACTTCTGCACCTGCACCTCCATCACCCTTGTCTTTATCATCATCTTTCTTTTTTACAGGTATGGCATCATACATGTCTTGCAGATAAACCTTTAAGCGCGCTATCAAAGCATCTCGTAGTGCTTTCAATGCTGCATTTATAGCATTCATAGCTGCAGCATTACCTTCGGTACCCGCAGTAATCACATCGCCCACACGGCTATCAACACATGTAGCTGGAATTGATTCTAAAAGGGTTTTAAGAGGACCCCAATTTGATTGTATGCCTTTTCTAACATGTGATTTACTGCTATCAAGCTTAAGCAGGCTCAAAACACCAATAATTTTTTTTACCTCTGCCGCAAATTCGCCATAAGCAGCTGTATTAGTATCAGTACCAGTCAACAGATCTGAAGATACCGAACATTGTGGTCTGTTAGTATCTATAATCGACAACTGATCTGTTATCGCTTTATTGAGAAATTCGTCAAGCGATTCGTTTGACGAATCGTCAAACGAATCGCCAATAGCCCTTACTAATTTGCTGATGTTGTTACAATAGTCATCGCCTTTCTTCTTGCCCCCTTCGCCTTTCTTGTTGCCCTCTTCGCCTTTCTTCTTGCCATTAAGCTGTGCTACCTCTCCGGCCAATCCCTGAGGAACTATTTTTGCAAACTGGTTTACCCGTGTGCTGTTGTCAATCTTATTTTGCAATGCAGCGTGTGCGGCAGCTTCAGGCCTGTTATCTACATGTTGTACGTCTTGTGTGCCTGCGCTCTTTTTCTGGACACTTGCAGCAGCAGTAGTTGCTGCCTGAGTGTCTTTTTGATTGGAGTATGAATTCATTGCCATCCTTTATAAAACTATATGAAGCTCTTAATCAAAGTTATAGATTTGACTATATGCAGATTCAGGTAAAAACACCTGATTTTGGGACTTTATAAGACCATTTAGAAAGCATTATCAAAGTTTTAACGAGCCAATAACAGCCATGCTTGTTTTTTTGGCTGAACTTTATGTAACCAACATAATTTTAAACTGCTATGAGCAAAATACACAATCTATTAGCCGGTCTTGGGGGTGCTATTGCCCTAAACATCCTGCACGAATCCCTAAAGAAAAAAGACAAAGACATGCCGCGGGTAGACCTGCTGGGCGAAGAAGTCCTTGAAAAGAGCCTTGACTATTTTGATGCCGAAATACAAGACAAAGAAACCCTGTATAAGGCAACACTTGCAGGTGATATTCTGAGCAATACATTATACTACAGCGCCATAGGTGCAGGAGATGAAAAATACATTTGGCAAAGGGCTGTTGCCATTGGTCTTACAGCGGGTGTAGGTGCCATTACCCTGCCCGAACCTTTAGGACTGGATGACAAACCCGTAACCAGGACCAATAAGACCAAAGCTTTGACCATAGGCTATTACCTCGCCGGAGCATTAGTAACCGGGTGCATTGTAAAAGCATTGCATAAAAAAACGCTTTGATGATATCAAAGCGTTTTTTTATTTGTGTTAGCAGCTTAAAACTTAAACCCTACAACAAAACACGACTGGTTCAGTTTTACTTCGCCACCCGTGCGGTCTATATCGGTAAGACCATATAGGTATCGATAATCAACGGTAAACTTCCACACGTCTACACCTGCACCTATTACAAGACTGTTGTTGTTACTCTCAGTGTCAAAGTGGTTCAGGTTATTATTTGTATCTGTACTGGAATAGCTCTTCCAGTCATAACCTCCAAAAAGCCTTACGTTACCCAACTTCCCCAACGGAACCAGCTTGAAGCCAACCAACAAAGTCAGGTCAGTTCCTGACATCTTATAATCTGTTTCTGCAGTGCCGTCTTTAGACAATGTGAATTCAGATGTTGAATAACTCAGGTCGCCCTGAAAATATACTATTGGTATATTAATGCGCACAAAGCCTCCATAGTTAGCGCCTGAGCCCGATTTATCATGATTATAGCCCTTAGACCTGACAGATGTGCTGTTTATGGTAAATTGTGGCCCATAAGTGACAAGCTGCGCAGAGGCATTGGCTCCGCAAATTAGGAAGAAGGTAAACAGAATGATTTTTTTCATGGTATGATTGGGTTAGATATTGATTACAGTCTATTTACTTTTGGTCCCAAAAGGTGTGCGCTTTACAAGGTATTTGATGGTAGCCTTATAAGAATCGAGCGTATCGCCAAAAGAAGTTCGTGAGCTGTTTTGCACATTAGCTCCCAGGTCATTGTATATGCGAAGTTCGATATCGGTACCATAAGTAATGGTAGTTGTACCTGTTGATGAAGACACGCTGGTGCCTTTAGAACCATTTTTCTTGTCTTTGTCATTATATGTCTTTACCTCGCTGCCATAGCTTTGCGAACCCTTGTTAGTAATATTGGCAGTACCAAATACCACATACTGTGCGCCCATCATGGATGCCAGATCCTGAGGTGCAAGGCTGGCTATATTATCTTCGGTTACGCCATTTTTTGCGAGGATAGCATTCACCTGCATAGGATCAATAACATTAAGCCCTGTTGCATCATGCCTGAAAGAATCGGCACAGTCACTTTGAATGCGATGCTGAAGGTCGGCAGACATCAGCTGATTATCATTGGTCGTAAAATGGAACGGAAGCACAGCGATTTTTCCTTTTCTGTCAGTAGGAGATGACGAAGATATCTTTACTGCATTGGGCGAGTTATAGGTCTCTTCCCTGCCACTTGCAAATACTATCTTGTTTATATCGGCCTTGTTTAATTCATACTCCAGCGTTTCGCCTTTATAGGCAAACTTTATCTTATCACCTGATATAGCTATAACCCTGCCTTCACTGGTTTTGCCGTCAAGCATATATACCTTATCAGTACCTTGTGCAAAGGCCTTTGGTACAAAAGCTAAAAACGATAATAACAACAGGATTTTAAATAAAAATGCAGAGACCGTTTTCATAACGAAGGGATTAATATTGATAGTAAATTTAGCACATAACAGTCAGACAGTTATAAAGCTACAATAAATTTTGATATAACTTTAACAAGTGATTATCCGGTAAATACTACAGTGCGATAAAATTATTTATCCTATCTTGTGGCTCATTGTATAAAATCCCCATCATGCCTCATACCTGCCATAACTGCGGAAACATTTTTGAAGGAAACTTTTGCAACAACTGCGGGCAGCCTGCACATTTGCACCCCATAAATGCTAAGTACATCTGGCACGATGTGCAGCATGGCCTTTTCCATTTTGATTATGGCATATTTTATACCCTTTGGCAATTGCTCATCCGCCCCGGGCATACTGTACGCGAATACATACAGGGAAAACGCATTGCCCATTTTGCGCCTGTATCACTGGTGCTTATCATGGCAACACTGTACGGGTTTATTTATCATTTATTTGACATCAACACGTTTAGATACAGTACCTCAGAAGAGGTAAATTATAACAACGTCAACGAATGGCTTGGCCATCATTTCTCCTTATTTACATTAGTCACCATCCCCTACTATGCCTTCTTTTCGTGGTTGTTTTTTATAAGAAGGGGCTATAACTTCAGCGAACACATAGTACTCAACTGCTTTTTGGCCAGCCAGAGGCTTTGCATCAGCATACTTGCCATACCATTTTTATATTATGCGAAGAGCAAAGAGGAGATCGCTATCATTACAGGTATACTGACGTTGATCTACCTTTTTCTTGCTTACCGTGGTTTCTCGCAGTTCTTTAATACCATACCTAAATGGAAAGCCCTGCTGCTTACAACCTTATGCTATATTGTAAGCATAATGGTTATGTCAATATGTGCCGCGCTGATACTTATAGAAGTAAAGCCAGCCGCCGTACAATAAAAAACCCCGCCATTAATAATAATGACAGGGTCTTTGGTATATGTAATGGCCTCCCCCCGGGGCTCACTACATTTGTATGGTATGACGAAGGTCTATCTCTTTGTATCCGGAAGTTGCTGCATAATCGGTTTCTTCTACTTCTATTACTTTAAACATTGACTTTATAATAAGCCCTACAAACACCAGGCACATTATAAGTACCGAAAAGTGAAGTACCATTACCGAAAGGTTCTTGTTTACCTGAGCAACAGAAAGCTCGTTATACAGGTTAATGCCTGAAATGGCAATAAGCAATAGGTTGGGTAAAATTAGCAGCAGTTTCATAATTCAGGTTATTTAAGTTTACATAGCGCAAGTTCTGCATTGTAAATCATAAAATTTGCTAACCAAATACTAATAAATGCTTAATTTTTAAAGTGTTATATTTGTACTATAGCCCCACACCACATTTTGTAATACTATTCTCCGGCAGTACTGCGTTTATAAGTAGAATGCAGAATGGCCGACGACGAACCGTAATTTAGGGAGATATGAAGCTATATGAATACAAACGGCTAAATGACGATGAACAATACCACATACTGTGGAACGAAGGTGTATTGATAGATGCCTGCTTTGAAGGCAAGGTGCGCAAGCTGCTCTATGCCATTCATAATTTTTATGTCGAATTATGGTATGACGCCCTCACCAACAAAATACTCTGGAAATTAAGCTTCAAACAAGGGCTCCTTCTCGAAAAATACTTACAAAAATACCCCATCGCCCTAGATTACAGGCACTAAAGGTCATTCTAACAATAAAATACCCAGTGTTAGGTATTTTCATGTCATACCTTTGTCGTAATTTTACCCTATTCAAAATTATTTTGGAAACAGGCCAATTGTGGTCGTCAATCTGGAGTTGGGGGACGAAAGATAAAAAACGATGATCATGAAAGGGGGCGGGCTCACAAGGCCCGCTTTTAGTTTTTTATAGCTATATTTACTTAAACGAAAAAGAGATGAGGGAAAATGCAAAAGCCTCACATCTCAATTTCTGAAATCTAAATCTAAAACCTCTTCAATGGACCTTCACCAACTTATACTCAAGGTCATGCCCCATTTTCACGAGATACACACCGAGGTACGGCAGCTGAAATTTGCCAATCCCGGTAAGACTCCACGTGAGCTTTCCCGCATCTATATAGTAAAGACCCGCAACAAATATGCCTCTGTAGGTGCTGTTACCGCTTTACCCGGAGCCATACCCGGGCTGGGAACGATGGCACAGATAGCCGTTGAAACAGGTGCAATATCTGCCGATGTAGCGCTTATGCTGCGTTGGATGGCTTCTACTGCCTATGCAGTGGGACTGCTATATGGCAGGGACATACAGCAGGATTTTGAAGACGAGTTTACCGTTATACTTGGTATCTGGGCCGGTGTGGTACTTCCTGAAAAGGCGGCACAGGCCAAAGGCGACAAGATTGAAGCAGGCCATTTTGACAAGCATATCACCGACAGGATTCGAAACCGAATGCGCCAGAAGATTGCCCGTAAGCTCGTGACCGAATATGGATCAAAACGTGGCGGCACGGCACTGGGCAGGCTTATACCTTTTGGGGTAGGTGCAGTTGTAGGCGGATATTTTAACTATACCACCATGCAAAAATTTGGCAAGACCGCCGATGATTATTTCAGGGCCGATCATCAGGAATACATACTTCCCGAGGGGGAATAGTTGCCGGTAAGCAATTGCTATACCTATTCGAACACTGAATACTTATTACTTATTGCTTATCCCTCATTGCCCTTATAAGCAGATAGCCAACGGGAATAAACAGCAAAGCAAAAAATGCAGGCACTAGCCAACTATTCGACACTTCGCCTTCGGATCTATTCCGGCTACAAAGTTCTATACTAAGGAACAGCAGCGGAATTGCAATCCTCATTATCCTAAGTGTGCGTTTTACAAAAGCATAACGCTTTTCAGCCTCAATAGGAGCCATGTATTCCGTAATCCTGAACGATCTTATTTTTAACTGCATCAATAAAAGCATAAAGAATAAGAATGTAGCAATTACAGGCATACCAAAAACAGCCGATTTGTTGCCAAAATCATCAGCCCTTCCGTGCATATCGAAGTGAATAGGTATGGTATCGGGAAGGTTCAGGTATTCCCAGATTATAAAAAACCAAAGCAATGCCAGCGCAGTATAACCCAATACTTCAAGAATACTATCGATGCGTTCAGGCTTCAGTTCGATCTCCGGTTGCTCGCACATGTTTATTTACTTTTAGACGATTTTATAAGGAAATAAAACAGAGGCAGCTTTATGAGCAGCATGATACCCAGAAACATCCAAACGAAATCGAACTCTCCTGTTTCTGCCGTCGATACCCTGACCGACAAATATTCTATGATAAGAAACACCAGGCAAATGCTCATTTTTAACGTACGCATAAGCCTTACACCTGCGCGGTACTGTCTTTCGGCATTTTCCCCGGTTATGGTTTCGGTATAATTAAACCAATGCGGCCTTCCCTGCATAAACGTCATGAAAATGAACAAAACCGTTGGTATAATAGCCGATAAAAAAGTAGATTCCTTACTGCCATAGCCATCCGGTTCCCCACCCGACCCAAAATGAGTAGCAACTACATCGGGCAGGCTTTGATAACTGATGATGATATACGCCCATAACGCAATGAGGGCTGTCCAGCCAAGTACTTCGAGGACTATGTCTGCCGGCTGCATTTTCAGCTGTATTTCAGGGCGATTTTCCATTGGTAACACTACTTATACAAATATAAGAGTAACTTTACAGTATATGAAACAAAGTGCCGGAATAGTATTGTACCGCAAGGGCAAAAAAGAAACCGAATTCTTCCTGGTACATCCGGGTGGTCCATTCTTTGCCAAAAAGCACGAAGGCTGGTGGACGATACCTAAGGGCGAACTGTTACCCGACGAGAGTCCGTTAGACTGTGCCATACGCGAATTTGAAGAAGAAACAGGCTACAAACCTGTTTCACCATTTACCCCATTGCAGCCCATCATCCAAAAGGGCGGCAAACAGGTATTGGCCTTTGCAGCTAAGGGTGACCTCAACCCCGAAACGATTACCAGCAATACTTTCACGATAGAATGGCCGCCAAAATCGGGCAAAATGAGGGAATTCCCCGAAGTTGATAAAGCAGGGTGGTTTGATTTGGCGGAGGCCAAAGTACTGATCAATGAAAGGCAGGTCGCTTTATTGGAGGAGGTTGTTGACCTATTTGCGTTTTGAGTTTGAGTGTGGAACTTATCACTCATTCCTGGCAAACACACCCCTAGCCCCTCCGGAGGAGGGGAATTTAAGCTTCACGCAATCGCAAAGAGTAGCCGACTGAGTGAAGCTCGAGGCCTTAAACTTTGTGGCGTTAAGCAAATCGGAACTTGAGACGTTAAAAAAGATTTTTTGTTTGAGCGAAGCGAGTTTAAATCTTTTAGCCGAAAGATTCGATTTGTAGCCTAAGAAGTTCAGCCTTGAATTTTTGATTCTTTTGTTTCAAGACAAAAGAATAAATAAATCCCATTTACCCTCATTACCGGATTTATAATACCTACCTTTACCGTAAACACTTAAAAATGAAAAAGTTTAGCATTAACGACGAGGTTTACCGTGCAGGACAATTTGGATTAAAAGTGCCTCTTTTTGTATGGAAGATAAATCACGAAAAAGACGGCAACACCACCTATAACTGTTCAGCCATTAAAGGCCGTAACGAGGAAGCGTATACCGAAAAGGAAATCTATTACCTTACCGAACTTTACCAGATATAGTAACATGACAATATAATATATAACCCCTGTAGGATTTAGATCCTGCAGGGGTTATTTATTCAGTCCTCACCCCCAGCCCCTCTCCAAAGGAGAGGGGAGCCAACTTCACTCAATTATAAGAGTGAGCGGGAGAGTATTTCCCCTCTCCTTTGGAGAGGGGTCAGGGGTGAGGAAAACCTTGCAGGAATAGCGCATCATATAATCTGCAGGGTCTTTTGGACTTTGCAGGTTTTTTTTAGCTACTCTTGTTCTCTCCCAAAAAAAGTTTCAGAAGATGGCTACCTGAACCAAAGAACAATACTACATTACATATCATCAAAAGAGTATAGCTTAAAGTTACATTAGCAACTTTACCTCCGGCTGCTCCAAAGAAAACGATCAGGCCTATCATTATTAAAAAGAAAAAACCGTATCCCGAAACAATAAGAGTGAGGATATTAGCAATACCTTTCAAAATCATGTTTTCGCTGAAAACTGTAATTACTTCTGTTGCGATAATAAAACACATCAAAACATATATTAAAAAAAGGCCTTCAAAGCCGCTAAGCTCAAAACTGCTTAAAATCACAGCCAAAGCTGCTGCAGCTATCATTGCTACTGACCATTTAGAATAGGTTCTGTTAATCCTCATAACCGCAAATGGTTTTGCCTTTCTCTTTAGCCTCGGTCAGTGTTACTTTAATGATTTCCCCTTGGCAATTACGCAATCCCTGGCAATCTTTTGTAAAATGATATTTCTTACCTCCTTTGGTATTGCAGAGGTATACGTCGCTTTCGGCGTTGAAAGATGTAAGCAGGACAAAAGCGGATAACAGCAATAGTTTTTTCATAGTAAGGTCATTGGTGGCACACAAATATAACTTTTTAGAGAATTATACCTACAAGGTTTTTAAAACCTTGCAGGAATAACCCAACTTGCTTATAGGTTTATACCCATCAACCAAAACTTTGCAACTCTGTGACTCTGCGACTTTGCAACTTTGTATGTATCTTTACACTATCAACAATTTTGCTATGAAAACACTTTATATACTTCCAATACTATTACTGATCATCGGGTGCAAATCGACCACTATTGAAAAGCCCGTTGAGGCATTTTCGTCAACTTCGGAGAACGGACTTGCAGTGGGTACCATCACCTTTGAGAGCGAGTCTCCTAAGAATGATATTTACCGTTTTTTGTATAAGCCAACATCTGACGATAAGAAATTTATCAAGAAAAACGAAGGCAAGATAGAGATCAAGGCACGTAACGGAAAGAAACGTGGCTTTACAGGCGATTTTGCCAATGGACAGTCCTATACATTCGTGATAGAGCGCGCACCGGGCAAGTATAACTTCTTTCAGCATACTGTACTCGAAGGACTTGGCTCTATGGGAAATGTAAGCTTCAGTAAAGAGTATGGGATTCCGTTTGAAATTAAAAAAGGCGAGATAACCTATCTGGGCGAACTGTCTTACAATGACCTTGCACAGCCGGGCTCTCCGCGCATTGTGGTATACGGGCGTTTTGAACGCGACCTTGCCGAACTTAAAAAGAAATACCCAAACATCGACTGGAAGCTGGCTACCGACAAAACGCCAAAAACCGGCAATAAAGGCGAAGGCGACATTATCGATTTCAGGTAATAATTACCTATAAATAGGGATTTTACCAATGGTTTGTGAGTAGTAACTTTACTGTTATTACAAATCACCATTATCATGAAAACAAAAATACTTACCGCTTTATGCGCCATGCTGTTCATTGCCTGTTCGGGCTCTGATGAGAATGACGATGTAAATAACCCCGGAAACGGAGGAGTTAGCAACACCCTGCACCTTAGCTTTAAAACCCCTGACTGGGAAGAATTCATCAATTGTGAAAAACTGGACCTTTACCCTTACCCGGTAAATGAGACCACCAATTATGTATCGGCTACATCGGCATCTACAAAAGAATCATTTTATTTTTCGATACCGGCAGACAGCTCTGCAATGGTACAGCCCGGGAACCTGAAAAAATATGCCATTACTGAGTTTGGGCAAAATGCCAATCCGTTTGAATTTTCGCAAAAACTGCCTGTTACAAAAGGAACTTCTGACTACCTTATAAGCACTGCAGGACTATCTGACCAGTCTTATAATGAAGTGGTTGCCATAACCTACGTCGGCCATGACGAGACGGATGCCTTCTTTAAAGTAAAATGCCGTTACCTCATGCAAGCCTATGAAATTGGCACTGAAACCAATACCAGACAGATATCCGGCACATTCCATTTTAAGGTACGTACAAGCCGTAATTAATAACAGAGGATGCAAATTTTAACATATTTATAACATTTAGTCAGATTTCCTGCATTAATCTCGGCTTAACAAAATTGTCAATTGTTAAAGTTAAAATTTTTAACATTTAATATAGTTTTTATGTAGGCTAAATAATTATTTTTATCCCACCTAAACACTATATCATGGAGAAAATTACTTATGACGCAATGCGTAATTACATTTTGGAAAACGAGCTTACCGACAGTGTAGCAATAGCGCTTCATCCGGATAGCTTTGATGAGCTGGTAATGGATTACCTTGACTTTAACGGCAACCAGATTGAGCGCCCGTTTGAGATCTTAGGAATCGAAATCCGTCAGGACAACACAGGAAACGTAGTGAGAAGCTACATCCATACTGACAGCACGGTGCAGTAACAGTTCACCATCCTTACTTAAAAAGTAAAAAACCCCCATCAACGCAACTGATGGGGGTTTGTTTTTTGTATTCTTTTGTCATTTCGACTTAAGCGTAGCGTAACGGAGACTTGAGGCTGAAAGCCGACTGGCGAAACAAATCTCAAAATAAGACAGAGATACTCTGAGATTTCTCCACTCCATTTCATTCCGGTCGAAATGACAGAGGAGATACAATGTTTATTTCTGCAATCTCTCAATCAATCCGTTCAGGTCTACCGATTCCTGTTCGCCCGAAGCAAGGTTCTTGATCTTGAACGTAGATGAATTGATCTCTTCATCGCCACAAAGTACCGCAAACGGGATTCCTCTCCTGTCGGCGTGCGTAAATTGTTTAGGCAGTTTCGCTGCATCAGGGTACAATTCGGCTTTAATGCCGGCTGACCTAAGTGCTGCAAGGGCTTTCATAGAATATAAAGCCTCTTTGTTGCCAAAGTTGATGAACAATACTTTGGTAGCTTCGGTAACAGTTTCAGGGAAAAGGTTAAGCTCTTCGAGCACAAGATAGATCCTGTCAAGCCCAAAAGAGATACCCACACCGCTCATATTCTTAAGTCCGAAGATACCCGTTAGGTCGTCATAACGGCCTCCACCGCCTATTGAGCCCATCGCTACCTCTTTAGGTGCTGTAACCTCAAATATGGCACCAGTATAGTAGTTCAGTCCGCGGGCAAGGGTAACATCAAGGTCAAGCTCCGATTTGCCCATGCCTACTGCCATAACATTATCGCAGATGAAACGCAGTTCGGCTACACCTTTAAGTCCTTCCTCAGAAGTTGCAAGCAGGCTTTCCAGCTTGGCAAGCTTCTCATCGATCGTTCCCGTAAAATTGAACAGCGGCTGTACTTTGGTAATCGCGTCTTCGGTAATGCCTTTCTCCAGCATTTCCTTTTTCACGCCATCCTCGCCTACTTTGTCAAGTTTATCCAAAGCTACTGTAAAGTCAATAAGCTTGTCTTTAGCGCCTATCACCTCAGCGATACCGCTAAGTACTTTTCGGTTATTTATTTTTATCACGGCACCATTAAGCCCCAGTGATGTAAATACATTATCATACAACTGCACAAGCTCTACCTCCTGCCATAATGATGTTGAACCTACCACATCGGCATCGCACTGGAAAAACTCCCTGAAACGGCCTTTCTGTGGACGGTCTGCCCTCCATACCGGCTGTATCTGGTAACGCTTGAACGGAAACTCAATATCATTTTGGTGCTGTACCACGTAACGTGCAAACGGCACGGTAAGGTCGTAACGCAATGCTTTTTCAGAGATGCGCCCCGTGAATTTATTCAGTTCGATAAGTTGCTCTTTGCTGATGGTCTCTGATGAATTTGCAAGCAGTTCATCAATAGACGCAGGTAGTTGTAACTTGTTCTTATCGAAGAAAAAATTACCCGAATTCAGTATCTTAAAGATAAGCCTGTCGCCTTCTTCGCCATATTTACCCATAAGGGTCTCCGAATTTTCAAACGAAGGCGTTTCGATAGGCTGGAAACCAAAAGTCTCGAAATGATGCTTTATCGCCGACATAATGTATTGACGTTTAGCCACCTCTGTGGGTGAAAAATCTCTCGTTCCTTTCGGGATTCCTGGTTTTGTTGCCATCTTTAAAATTATTTAGAATGCAAATATAAGGAGTTTCAAAATTGCAGAGTAGCAAAGTTGCAGAGTTTAGGGCTGTGGGAGGTTAGAGGTCTGAGGTCCGGGGTTATTCTGTCATTTCGACTGCAGCGCAGCGTAATGGAGAAATCTCAGATTCAAACGCTAAATTTATTTGAGATTTCTCCGCTCCATTTCATTCCGGTCGAAATGACAGAACCACACTGAATCCACTAACTATATCGAACGCGGATGACGCGGATTTGGACGGATGAACGCGGATTTGCTCACTATAACTGAAAACTGTGACTGAGACTGAGACTGAAAACTTGCAGATCGCCCCCCCCCCGGTGTGCCTGTGCAGGAGTGAGCCTTTTTCCCATTCCCACTAAACCTCAAAAAAAGAAAAGAGAGAAAGAGAAAAGAGTCAAAACAAAAAAATATCTCCTTGTGCAGTTGCATTTGTAAATGCAATTGTAATTGAAAATTCAAGTTTAAGGCTTTTTTGGTTTTTGGTTTGACTCTTTTTGGTTCTCTTTATTAGTACCTTATTTGAATACCTTTATTTAGGTCGTGATAGTCATCACAAACTGAAACTAAAACCAGTCCTTAAAGTGAAGTAAAAAAATCAGATAAAAAATGTGCTAAAACTTACCTATACAGCCGTTTTGAGTTCCTGCAATACTTTATGGACCAGTTCTTTTTCTTCCTGTCGTTTTTGCTTCTCCTTAACCAATTTTCGGTTTTTCTCGGCAACCTTTACCAAATCCTCAAGGGTCAGCTCAAAACTCACATAGAATCCCCGTGTGTATCGGCTATACGATTTCAGTCCCCAGTTATCTTTCAGCTCATTCTTAATTCTTTTGGTCATATACTCACTTGAGTATTTACGGACTTCCTTGCTCAAAAAATCTGTACCGCATGACCTTGGGTGACCATCCATTCGCGAAAGCCAAAGCTTGTTATCGAGCTTAAAATAAGCCTTTCTGCCTATGATGCTTTTAAAGGCTAAAAAACCGAGCAGGCATATTTTTTCGAACTCTGATTTATCATTCACAAAATAGCTAAAAAAAACATCAACATTAATACCTGTCATGGGTACAGCACCAGGCATGGATAAATATATGCTTTCCGCTTTGCAAAAAAACGCATCCATATCTTCTAAGGGAATACCATAATACGCAAGGGAATGCTCTAGCCTTTCCATCTCATCTCCATAGTCAAGTTTGAGGGAATGCGCATAAACAGCATAATGCAAAATGTTTTTAAGTACATTAGAAGAATCGGTCATGAAGTCCTGAAGCAATACGACAGGAAAATTGAAATAGCGAACGTCGCTCATTACAAATGTATGTAGTCAAATCTTGAAGAAGGCTTTACAGTCAAAAGTCGTAAAGGGAAAAGTCATAAAGTCCGGAACTTTGAAACTTTGCTCCTTTGCAACCCTGAAACTTAAACAAATTCATTATTTTAGTGGCATCAAAAAACGAACCATGTTTAACCTGTTCAGGGAAAATACAAAGATAGCAATTGATTCGATACGAAGCCAGATGCTACGAACCATTCTGACCGTATTCATCATCGGTCTGGGAATTTTCGCCCTTGTGGGCATACTTACTTTTGTTGCCGGTCTTAAAAACACCATTACGGGCAACTTTGCCGCCATGGGTACCAATACCTTTTCGCTTAGCCGCTATGACTTTTCTGACCAGATAGGCCGCAATAATGGCGAAGAAAAAGTAAACCCTATCATCAGCTACCCGCAGGCAAGGGAGTTTCAGGAGAAATTCCGTTATCCTGCCGCTGTAACGTCGCTGTCATTTAGCGCTGCCAGCAGTATTGAGGTAAAATATGAAGACAAAAAAACCGACCCCGAAGTAAATATCGTGGGTGCCGATGAGTATTTCCTCCCCAACTCAGGACTGGAAACCACTCAGGGACGCAACTTCAATAACTTCGACATCAGCAACAACAATTATGTGTGTATTGTAGGTTCCGACTTCGTAAAGAGCGGACTCCTGAAAGACATAAATCCCATAGACAAGGTTATCTCGGTGCGCGGTGCGCGCTTTAAGGTCATTGGCGTACTGAAAGAAATGGGCTCTACCTTTGGCAATCGCCAGGATCTAAGGCTCATCATTCCTATACAATTGGCACGTTCGCTGTTTACAACCCCAAATATCAACTATGATATCAAGGTGATGATAGGCAACCACGAGATGCTTGGCGCAGCTGTAGACGAAGCCATATTAACCATGCGCCGTGTGCGAAAGCTGAACCCTGTACAGGAGAACAACTTTGGCGTAGAGCGCAGCGACGAACTCTTAAAACAGCTCCTTTCGGATACCCAGGCGCTAAGCGTAGCCGCATGGGTAATAGGAATCATTACTGTTTTTGGTTCCTCTATCGCACTTATGAATATCATGCTGGTATCGGTAAGTGAGCGCACACGCGAGATAGGCATACGCAAATCGCTTGGTGCCAAAAAGACTACCATTGCCATGCAGTTCTTTACCGAAACACTTGTAATCAGCTTAATTGGCGGGGCAATAGGCTTATTCCTTGGTATTGCTGTGGGCAGTGCCCTGACAATACTGGTGTTTAAAGCACCTTTCACCATTCCGTGGGTAGCCATGTTTGCCGCGCTGGTAACTACTTTTATCGTAACTATCGTATCGGGATTATTTCCGGCCATTAAAGCCGCTGCCCTCGACCCTGTTGAGGCATTGAGGTACGAGTAATTTTTGAGTAAGCAGTGTTCAGTTGCAGTAGGCAGCCTGCCTGTCGGCAGACAGGGAACTCCACTCATGCTTATAGATACTCTTTATCAATTTAACACGGATGACCCTGCTAAAGCTGGGCAAGCTGCGGATTTGGGCAGATGAACGCGGATTTTGCTTACTCATTTCTACAAACACACCCCTAGCCCCTCTCAAGAGGGGAACCAGCTTCACTCATACTTTAGAAGAGTGAGCGGGTTTGAGTAGGATTCCCCTCCCTTGGAGGGGTGGCTGAAAGCCGGGGTGGTTCCTATCATAATATTTTAACTACCCCGCCCTACTCCCGATAGCTATCGGGACTTCAGAGAAGGGGAAACCTATCTGTACTATAAAACCCTACACCCTCTCCCCTAAACACCACAACCAATCATCCTGTCGTTCCCGTACATATCCTTTTTAAGGACAATATTCTCAAAGCCATAGTCTTCGAGCATTTGTACGGTTTCGGGCCCTAAGTATTGGTTTATTTCAAAGTACAGCCTGCCATTCGGCGAAAGCTGTCCTTTGGCTAAAAGTGCAATCTTCCGGTAGAATACTAACGGGTCGTTATCTTCTACGAACAGCGCCAGATGGGGTTCGTATTGCAGTACGTTTTCTTTTATCTCTTCTTTTTCCAGATTACGCACATAAGGCGGATTGGAAACGATCACATCATAAAGTTGCGGAAGTGTTTCGGCAGTGAGAATATCTGTAAGGATAAAATTCACATTGACACCATTATGCACTGCATTCCTTTTGGCTGTAGCCAAAGCACCTTCCGAAACATCTATCGCCGATACCGAGGCATCCGTTAAGTTCTTTGCCAACGAAATAGCAATACAACCCGTACCTGTACCAATATCAAGCAGATTTAGCTGCCCTTTTACCTTGTTCTCAGTGATGATCCACTCTACCAATTCCTCTGTCTCAGGACGCGGGATAAGGGTATTGGGATTGACCTCGAACTCAAGTCCGTAAAAATGAGCTTTGCCAAAGATGTATTGTATGGGTTTCTGCGTTTCGAGTTCGGCAAGTACGGCATTCCACTTATCGATTTCGTCGCCTGACAGTTCCGCATCGGGATTCAGGGCAAGGTCGGTGCGTCGCCAGCCTTTAAGCTCTTCGAGGGCTATGGCAAAAAAACTCTCTGCCTCCATGCTGTCGTATAGCGGAGTGAGTTTTTCGATAAAAAAATTACGATAGTCTCTTAATTTCATTCTATTGAACGCGGATGACGCGGATTTAGGCGGATAACCGCGGATTTTGCTTACTCATTTTCTATGACACACCCCTAGCCCCTCTCAAGAGGGGAACTCTTACTCTTGCCCGCTCACTCTTATAGAGTATGAGTGAAGCTGGTTCCCCTCTTGAGAGGGGCTAGGGGTGTGTTTCTCTGCCTACTGTGACTGATCACTACCTACTAACGTAGTTATCATCCAAATCGGGCACGAGTTATGGCCTGTATCACCCATTGGTGCATCGAGATATTCGAATCCGCTTTTGCGGTATAATTTCTGGGCGGCTTCCATATAGGGCATGGTTTCGAGGTAGCATCGGGCAAAGCCAGCTTCTTTTGCGAAAGTAAGGCAGGTCTCCATCATCGCCGACCCCATTCCCGTACCACGGGCTTCGGGCAGGAAGTACATTTTTTGGAGTTCTGCTACATCGGCAGGGCCATTTTCGAGCGGTGCAATCCCTGCGGCACCTATGAGCTTTCCGTCTTTCTCTACCACGAAATACTGTGCATTGTCTGCCGAATAGGTCTCATACATGCAGTCGAGCGCGGCATCGGCGTAGGCCGTACCTACTTTTGGCACGTTATATTCTATCAGCACACTGCGGATGAGTGCTGCCACTTCGGCATTGTCTTTTTGTTCTATTTTTCGGATGATGCTGTTCATTAGTGCAAAGTTACGGAATTGAAGATTATTTTAGCTGTACCACAGAGACACACAAAGAATTTCACAGAGATTCGCTGAGTTTTTATCTTATAAGATCACAAAGTTTCCTGCCATGACAGGATTTTGCTCTGAGTACTCACAAAACTTAGAAACTTTGTGTGACTTCGTGCTTCTTAGCGAATCTCTGCGTAATAGCTATGATTAACATCAAGTATATTTCTGCAAAAACTTCGTAACTTTGATACTTTGCAACTCCTATGTCACAAACACCCCACGAACACTATATGCGACGCTGCCTGGAACTGGCTGCCAACGGCCTGCGCGAAGCCATGCCCAATCCGTCAGTCGGAGCAGTGCTGGTTTATGAAGGCAGAATCATTGGCGAAGGCCATACCTCCCCTTTTGGCGGTCCGCATGGTGAGGTAAACTGCCTGAATTCGGTTTTAGAAGCTGACAAACATCTTATTCCGAAAGCTACATTATACGTGAGCCTTGAGCCGTGCAGCCATCATGGCAAGACACCGCCCTGTTGTGACCTTATTATACGTTATGAGATACAAAACATCGTCATTGGCTGCGTTGACCCTAACGAAAAGGTGGCAGGCAATGGCATCCGCAAGCTACAGGAAGCAGGCAAAAATGTAACTGTAGGCGTACTTGAAGCCGAGTGCCGAGAGTTCAACCGACGCTTTTTTACCTTTCACGAAAAGCAACGCCCGTACATTATATTAAAGTGGGCAGAAAGTGCTGATGGTTTTTTGAGTCCGAAACAGAAAGACGAACAGAAACCTATTTGGATCACCAACAAATATTCCCGTCAGTTGGTACACAAATGGCGCAGTGAAGAGATGGCGATACTCGTTGGTACGCAAACCGTTCTTGACGACAACCCAAGCCTTGACGTTCGGAGTTGGACAGGGCCATCGCCGGTACGCATTGTTTTAGACAGAAGCAACAGGATATCAGATGACCACTCGGTTAAAAATCATAAAATTAAATCAATTATTTTGACGGAAACGTCCGATTTGCCTAACTTAGGTACCCTGTTGTATGAAAGCATAGCTTTTGACGACAATCTGCCAAAAACAATCGCCGAAGTGCTTTACAGGCACAACCTGCAGTCGGTTATCATAGAAGGAGGGCGCCAAACGCTCCAGACTTTTATTGATGCCAACCTGTGGGACGAAGCACGTGTTTTTAAAGGCACCGCTATCTTTAAAGACGGTACCCCAGCACCGCAGTTTGCCGCCAGACCCATACATCAGGAGATGATCTTGAATGACGAACTTATAATTTACAGGAATTATGGTGAATGCAATTATATTTGATTTTGGTGATATTTTCATAAATAAGACTAGTGAAGCAAAGGATAAGGCACTTGCCGATCTTGGCCTGAAAGCATGGACCGATGAGCATGAGAAGCTGGAACTGCAACTGGAAACCGGTGTAATCGATGCCGAAGGTTTCCTGAAAGGGCTTCAGAAGGACATGCCTAATGCCACGCTGAAAGAAATTAAAGCAGCATGGAATGCCGGTATAGCCGATTTTCCGCTATACCGCCTGGAATTCCTTCAAAATCTTGCCAACAATTACCGTTTATTCCTACTCAGTAATACTGACCCTATTCATATCGAGAAATTCGAGCGTGATGTTGAGGCGTCTTTCTACATGGATTTTTATCAATGCTTCGAGAAGGTGTATTTCTCACATGAGATCGGCCACCGCAAACCCGATGCTGAAGCTTTCACCTACCTGCTCAACAAACACGACATACAACCTAAGCGCACCTTAGTCGTTGATGATAAGAAATTCAACACTGATGCCGCCGAAGCTTTAGGCTTTCAGGTATGGAACCTGCAAAAAGGCGAAGAAGATGTGGTGGAACTTTTTGATAAGAAGGTAATTAATCTGGACGACGTTTAGTTTGGTTGTCAGTTGATGGAAGCTTCACTCATACACGATAAACTTTCTGTCATTGACTTCGTCGAACCACTTCGTTAAGTTTGCGAGCACAGTGCAACGGAGCGTGGCAATCTAAAAATTCAAAACGCGGATGACACGGATTGTACAGATGAACACGGATTTTTCTCACTCTTACCCCGAAGGCGATGCTTCCGGCTAATGTATGCGAATCTTTCAGGTTCGTCATAACGTATTCATTCCCTACGGGAAAATGACTCGGGTTTCATAAATGCTACCAAAATTATTTCCCTAACGGGAAACTACTCTGCCAGGTATCGCGTAGCGATTTAATTTCGGTAGCAAGAGAAATAAAACATTGAAATTTCCCGTAGGGAATGGATTAACTCAATCTTTCCATATATCAAATTCTTTTCTGACTGTATTCAACATTTGCGAAAACATTTCAAGTTCATCAACTCCCGGAAACCTCTCAAGATAGCTTTCAGGATTACCATATTCTATATGATTTCTATTTTTTCCACTCTTATAAAAGATATCATACCCTACACCATCACTAACAGCCGTTCGGGTCGTCTGGTATGCATAACATCCTTCATAGAATACAATTTTAGGTTTTTGAAATTTGTATTCAAACATTTCCCATTGTGGAAGATGCTCTATACCAGAAACACTAATTTCCATCCATGCCCTTTCATTCCCTAAATTTCCTTTAAGATCAGTTTCTGTAAAAGAGCGTTCATACACACAACTTGCAACCATTCCGAAATACCTATAAAACTTAGCCTTATACTCTTTACCATTATTATAAATCCTAAAGATTTCAGTACCATTTGTAGTTGAATATTTTTTATAGATACGCATCTCGCTCACATATTCCAATGAGTCAGGAATACCTATAAAAGTATTGATTTCCGACACAGTTTGTGCGAAAGTAATTCCCGTGAAAAAAAATAAAAGTAACGCGAGTTTTTTCTTCATATTCACTTACTTCTCATTGGTTATTTTATATACTACCTTTTCTGATGTTACATCCTGAAACAAAAGAAACCGTTTATCCGGCAGGCCCTTCATTTTTGTTACCAACAGGTAACAGCTTATCCTGTCACGGATCTCATCATTAAAGCTGCCCGCTATGGTTATACCGATGCGCTTTTTATCCTTCATGAAAAAAAAGACTTCAAACACATAATTATCATTATATAACCCCATCACTTCGGTAGTAAGATCGGCGAGCATATCGAAATCACTGTCCTTATATTCGTACTGCTTAACATTTTCCCGGTTCAGTACAGCCATTTCGTCATTAGTAATGGTTCTCCCGCAGGCAGGGTTCTGCCCAAAAGAATAAATACTAAACAGTAAGGCTGCAATGAGGGTTTTCATGAATTGTTTATTTGGTACAAGTATAGGATTTTTTTCTTACAATAAACAAAAGAAACACAACCCCTCTCAAGAGGGGAACTCTTACTCTTGCCTGTTCACTCTTGCCGATGTGTTAGAATCTAAGAGTGAAGCTGCCCCTCTCCTTTGGAGAGGGGTTGGGGTGAGGCTAACCTCGGACTTCGGACATCCGACCTCCGACAACCTACCTACACAAAACTGTAAACTGTGACTGCGACTGTAAACTAATTTTCTCGTAAATTTGCCCTCCCTATGGAAATCGATACCTATAAAACACTCGCGGCACCATCTGAAGAAACGCTCTTTAAAGAAAAGAACAGCAAGTTCTTTGGCTATGCCTATCCTATTAACAGTGAAGACGAGGTAAAAGGTATCATTGAAAGCCTGAAGAAGCAGCACCACTCGGCGCGCCACTGGTGTTATGCATTTCAGTTGGGTACCGAGAAGATTTACTACCGTGCCAATGACGATGGCGAACCCAACAACTCGGCAGGCATGCCCATCTATGGGCAGATACAGAGTTTTGGCGTAACCAATGTACTCGTAGTGTCGGTACGTTACTTTGGAGGAGTGAAGCTTGGTGTGGGCGGACTCATCACTGCTTATAAGACTTCGGCACAGATGGCGCTGGAAGCATCGGACATTATTGAGAAGACTATCGATGTGCATTACACTCTTAAGTTCGGTTATCAGAACATGAACAAGGTAATGCGCGTGATCAAGGAAAAGAACCTTGATATTGTTTCTCAAAAAATGGAAATGGACTGTGAGATAGTAATCGCTACCCGAAAAAAAAATGCCCCAATGGTGTTAGAGGCATTTGAGAATTTATATGAAATAGTTATAAGCTGACAGTTTACTGTTAACCGTTTTAGCTTCACTAAACCCAATACTGTCAACTATAAACAGTACACTTAAAATCAAAAACTGTTAAAGAAAAATACGACAAACAGCATCTATAACCCGACGAAAAACACACTAAACTAAGGCTTTCAGGCGTTCTGTTATATAGTCGGGAGGGGCAGTCGGACGGCCTGTTTTCATGTCTACAAACACTAACATTGAGTTGCCTGTTGTTAATAACTCACCGCCCTCATTTAGTATCTCATAGTCAAATTCTATCTTAACCGACTTCTGTTCTTTGAAGATCGTACGCACTGTTAACAAATCATCATAACGGGCAGGTTTTTTATAGTTCATTGTTAAGGAAACAACAGGAAGCATGATTCCGCTTTCTTCCATCGAACGATAGCTAACTCCCAGATTACGAAGCCATTCCACACGTCCCATTTCGAAGTATTGTGCATAATTACCGTGATACACTACGCCCATCTGGTCGGTCTCGGCATATCGAACTCTTACTCTAAATTCGTGAAAAATCATATTTATTTTTAGTTAATTTTTTATTAAATCTTTACTTTAATGCTTACAATATTTTTTTTATAAAATCAATACGGCAATTGTTTTTTTTTACAAAAAATTGTGTTCATATTTGTTCTCTCAAACAGGGGCAATTCTTTCTGCTCTTTCTATTTGTAGACAACCAATTATAAACATCTAATATTCAGGATTCATGACTAAAACTGCGCAATCGGTATGGGACAACTGTCTTGTTTTTATAAAAGACAATATACAGGATCAGGCCTATAAAACCTGGTTCGAACCGATTAGAGCAGTTGAGTTAACTGATAACGCTCTTTATATTCAGGTTCCGAGTAAATTCTTTTATGAATGGCTCGAAGAACACTATGTAAAGTTATTGAAGGTTGCCCTTACAAAAGAACTTGGTAACACTGCAAAGTTACTCTATAAAATTAAGATGGAAAACACTTATGGCAATAAGCAGCCTTTTACAGAGCAGCTGCCAAGTGCCCATCGTGCGCCGGTTAAGCCTCAGGAGGTAGATGTACCCCTGCAGAACAAAAACCCGGAGCTTAAAAATCCTTTCATCATACCCGGAATCAGGAACCTGAAAATCGAATCGCAGCTGAATGCAAATTACAGCTTTGACAACTTTTTCGAAGGTGACTCTAACAGGCTTGCCCGCTCTGCAGGTATGGCTGTTGCCAATAAGCCGGGCGGAACATCGTTCAACCCGCTGTTGATATTCGGTGGCGTAGGTTTGGGTAAGACCCACCTTGCACATGCAATAGGTATTGAGATCAAAGACAAATACCCTGAAAAGACCGTACTTTATATTTCTGCCGAAATTTTCACGCAGCAATATATCGACTCGGTAAAAAGGAATACAAGAAATGACTTTATTCATTTCTACCAACTTATAGATGTATTGATCATTGACGACGTACAATTCCTTTCAGGAAAAACAGGTACGCAGGACGTTTTCTTCCACATCTTTAACCACCTGCACCAAAACGGAAAGCAGGTAATCCTTACCTCAGACAAGGCTCCTGTAGATATGCAGGATATTGAGCAAAGGCTATTGTCCCGTTTCAAATGGGGTCTTTCTGCCGAGCTTCACCAGCCTGACTATGAGACAAGGATATCTATCCTTAACAACATCCTTTACCGTGACGGTGTAGTGATGCCCGATGAGATCGTTGAATATGTTGCCAAGAACATCAAAAGCAACGTCCGCGAACTTGAAGGCGCAATCATTTCGCTTATCGCCCAGTCGTCATTCAACCACCGTGAGGTGAACCTTGAACTGGCTAAACAGGTAGTAGAGAAGTTCGTTAAGAACGTAAAGCGCGAAATATCTATCGACTACATCCAAAAAGTAGTATCGGATTATTTCCAGCTTGATGTTGACACCCTTCAGTCTAAGACAAGGAAACGCCACGTAGTACAGGCAAGACAGCTGGCAATGTTCTTCGCTAAGAAGTTCACTAAAGCGTCATTGGCCAACATCGGTTCGCAAATTGGCGACCGTGACCATGCTACCGTGCTTCACGCATGCAAAACTGTTGACAACCTTGTAACTACCGACAAGCAATTCCGCAAGTTCGTTGACGACATCAACAAAAAACTATCGATCTAATGCCCGTTAAGATTTTAATGGTTTGCCTGGGGAACATTTGCCGTTCTCCATTGGCAGAAGGTATCCTGCAGTCTAAATTGCCTGCGGGCGATTTTATCGTGGATTCAGCCGGGACAGGCAATTGGCATGCCGGACAAGGACCCGACCACCGTTCCGTCGCTACGGCAAAGAACCGCGGACTGGACATCAGCTGCCAGAAAGCACGTCAAATAAAAGTATCCGACTTCACCGAATTTGACCACATCTATGTAATGGACAGCTCCAACCTGCGTGATGTGCAGCAACTGGCTCCTAATGCTTCGGCGAAAGCCAAAGTGAAACTTATGATGGATGAAATCTTTCCAGGACAGAAAATTGATGTTCCCGACCCTTACTACGGCGGCCCCGAAGGTTTTGACAACGTATATGATATGCTGGACGAAGCCTGTGAACTGGTAGCCAAAAAATTATTGAAGGAGCATTCTTAAAATTTATACTTACGCTCTGTCATTTCGACCGCAGCACAGCGAAGTGGAGAAATCTCAGGATTTAAAGAGAGATTTCTCCGCTCCATTTCATTCCGGTCGAAATGACAAACACCAACTGAAAACCCAAAAAACTTTGCTTATCTCTGCACAATAACTGACCTTTGCAGATATCTAAATTACAGTATCATGAATCCAACAGGCAAACTATATTTATTACCCGTACCCCTTGGCGATGATGCCGATCCAAAAGAAGTACTTCCTGATACTATAGGGCGTTCTATTGAATTCATAGACCATTATATCGTTGAGAACGAGAAAACAGCACGCCGTTTTATCAAAGCAATCCTGCCTACTAAAAAACAGCCTGACCTGAAATTATCAGTCCTTAATAAACATACCGAAGCCTCTGACCACCTGTCGTTTATCCAGCCTTGTATGGAAGGACAGAACGTTGGCCTGATGAGCGAAGCCGGTTGTCCCGGTGTCGCCGATCCCGGTGCGGCTATCGTTAAGATCGCCCACGAAAAAGGGATTCAGGTAGTGCCATTGGTTGGCCCATCTTCTATCCTGTTGGCTATTATGGCCAGTGGAATGAACGGACAGAGCTTTGCCTTTAACGGCTACTTACCTATAGACAAATCGGACAAGAAAAGTGCACTCAAGAATTTTGAGTCGTTATCGCAGAACAAGAGTCAGTCACAATTATTCATAGAAACACCGTACCGCAACAACAGGATGCTGGAAGACATATTGGCTACGCTTCAGCCGAATACCCATCTATGCGTTGCCTGCGACATCACCCTGCCTACCGAATACATCAAGACCAAAACCATTGCCCAATGGAAAAAGGAAAAGGTAGACCTGCACAACAGGCCGTGTATTTTTATAGTGCATAAATTTTAGAGAAAGTTACAAAGCAGCAGAGTTGCAAAGCTTTGCTTCATGCCAACTATTCATACTCACAATACACAACCTGCAAGGTTTCCAAAACCTTGTAGGTTTTATTTTTTATCAGCATTCCAACTTATTACCTTTGCGGCTTAAAACTTTGAGACTTTGCTTCTCTGCAACTTTGCAACTCTTTAAATGAAACTATTCGATTTCTCCCAAAAAGTAAACTATAAGAACGAAATACTGGCGGGGCTTACCGTTGCCATGACCATGATTCCCGAATCGCTTTCGTTTGCGATACTGGCAGGCTTTCCGCCGCTGGTAGGATTATATGCTGCTTTTATCATGGGATTGGTAACATCTATCCTTGGCGGAAGACCCGGATTAGTATCGGGAGGTGCGGGTGCAACAGTGATCACACTTATTGCCCTGATGAAATCACACGGCATGGACTACGTTTTTGCAGCAGTGGCTTTGGCGGGTGTTATCCAGATACTGGTGGGGGTATTTAAGTTCGGGAAGTTCATACGTCTGGTACCGCAACCCGTAATGTATGGTTTTGTAAACGGACTCGCTGTCGTGATCTTCATGTCGCAGCTCGAACAGCTAAAGACTGGTGACGGGTGGCTTTCGGGTTCGCCATTATATATAATGTTAGGTCTTATCGCCCTGACAATAGGGGTCGTAATTGGTTTTCCGAAAATCACGAAGGCCGTTCCGGCATCGCTGGTTGCCATCATAGTTGTGTTTTTAGTGGTGCTTGGTTTTGGCATCGAAACCAAAACCGTAGCCGACATCGCATCGGTACAGGGAGGCTTCCCTCCTTTCCACGTCCCCGATATCGCTTTTAATTTTGAAACCTTCCAGATCATCGCGCCTTACGCATTGGTCATGGCAGCTGTAGGACTTACCGAAGGTCTGCTTACTCTAAATCTTGTTGACGAAATTACCGGAACACGCGGCAACAGTAACCGCGAATGCATTGCACAAGGCACGGCAAACATTGCCAACGGCTTTTTCTTTGGTATGGGTGGCTGTCCCATGATTGCACAGACATTGGTAAACCTTTCGGCAGGGTCAAGGGCAAGGCTGTCTGGCATTATTGCTGCCATAACCATATTAATCATCATACTTTTTGGAGCGCCATTGATCGGGATGGTACCTATGGCGGCCTTGGTTGGCGTTATGGCAATGGTAGCCATCGGTACGTTTGAGTGGGCCAGTTTCAGGATCATCAACAAAATGCCGAAATCGGACATCATAACAGGTGTATTGGTAGCAATTATTACAATAGTCCTTCATAATCTTGCGTTAGCCGTACTTATAGGGGTTATTATCTCGGCATTGGTATTTGCCTGGGAAAGTGCTAAACACATCAGGGCAAAGCACTATATTGATGAGAATGGCGTAAAGCACTACGAGATCTACGGTCCGCTGTTCTTTGGTTCGACTGTACCTTTTACAGATAAATTTGATATTGAGAACGACCCTACCGAAGTCATCATCGACTTTAAGGAGAGCCGTGTTTCCGATATGTCGGCTATAGAAGCGTTAAATTCACTGACTTCAAAATATCATAAGGCAGGAAAGACTGTTCACCTCAAACACCTGAGTAGTGATTGCAGGCAGCTTTTGGCGAATGCCGAAGCGGTTATCGAGGTAAACATCGTAGAAGATCCTGCTTATACAGTGGTTACACGAAAAGCTTAAGATGAATATAAATATTCTATTCATACCTACAAGGTCTTCATTATACAGCCTCGTCACTTTGCAACTCTGCAACTTTGCCACTATGTAACTTAATCGTATTTTTACAGATATGGCAAAAGGCATCAATCTTACAGTTTTTAAGAAATTTTCGGAATCATCCTCTTTTGGGGGCATACTGCTGCTTCTTTGCGTTGCGCTTTCGCTGATCATTGCCAACAGTCCCTTCAGTAGTGATTTTGAAAAGCTGCTGCAAGCACAATTGGGTTTTACTAATGATACACTACATTTAAGTTACCCTGTGCTTACCTGGATAAACGACGGGCTTATGGCAGTGTTCTTTCTACTCGTAGGTCTGGAAATAAAAAGGGAAATTGTTGAAGGCGAATTGTCGTCTTTTAAACAAGCATCACTACCTGTACTCGCTGCCATAGGCGGTATCATGGTTCCCGCACTCATTTATACCACATTTAATTCGGGTACATCTACTGCGGGTGGCTGGGGTATCCCGATGGCGACCGATATCGCTTTTGCACTGGGAATCCTCTCATTATTGGGGAACAAAGTACCGACAGGCCTAAAAATATTCCTCGCCGCACTTGCCATTGTAGACGACCTTATGGCAATACTGGTCATCGCCATATTCTATTCTGCCGAACTGCACCTTGATTACCTGGCATACGCCGGAGGGATGTTTGCATTACAAATAACTTTTAACCGTTTAGGTTTTAAAAACATATTCTTCTATATCATTCCCGGAATTGTGATGTGGTACTTCATCCATCATTCGGGCATACATGCTACGATAGCCGGTGTTCTCACCGCACTTACGCTACCTACTACAGCTGATGCTACCAAGTCTCCACTTGAAAAACTGGAACATGCACTCGCCAAACCCGTGAACTACCTCATCATGCCGGTTTTTGCCATTGCCAATACCAACATCACCTTTGAGAGCGGTATGGTTAGCGGACTTACAGGCAATGTAGGCTTAGGTATACTTTTAGGGTTATTCTTAGGCAAGCCGATAGGTATTTTCTTGATGTCGTGGCTTTCAGTAAAACTAAAAGTTGCCGAACTTCCCTCCGAAACCAACTGGAAACACGTAGCCGGCCTTGGCTTTTTAGGAGGCATAGGCTTCACGATGTCCATTTTTATTGCCCTGTTATCATTTGACGATCCTTCGCTACAGACAGAAGCTAAATTTGCCGTGCTTATGGCGTCGATAATATCGGGTGTTGCTGGGTATGGGGTGTTGAGTGGAAACAGAAAGAAGCATGAATGAGTTCCTGCAAGGTTTTCAAAACCTTGTAGGTGTTAAAAAACACACTACTAAATTAAATTTACAAGGTCGCAAAGACCTTGCAGGTTCTGGAACGTTCATACAAACAAAAAACCGCCCTTTTGAGGCGGTTTCATATTTTATAACTAAGTGAAATTACATTACCACTTTCGGTTGTGGACTTGCAACGATGTTTGAAGTATCGTAGCCGCCAAATTTCTTTATGTACGTTTTAAGTGAGGTACCGAAACCGTCCCTGAATGCTTTGTTTCCATTACTTTTCAGGAAAGTTTTTACTGATCCTGCACCTGCAAGGTGTGCCGCGGCAAGAAGTCCAGATTCGGTGATCTTAACGCCTTTGATGATCTGGCCGTCAAAACGGTGGATCTCTTTTCGCAGTTCCCATTTGTTTTTAGCAAGCAATGCTTTAAAAGCACGCTCCTGAAGGCCCGGATTGTTAAGGAACTCTTTGCTGTCCTTAATACCCAATGCACGTAGTGCACTTTTGCCAAACTGGTACTTGCCCATATAACCAAAACGGTTCACGAGTTTGTATAAACCCTGAGACTCTTTGATGGCTACCGCCTGTTTAAATCCTACGTAAGACTTTCCTGTGAACGGAAAGCTAAAATCGACCTGTGCAGTTTCGTCGATGGTTGGTACTGTGTAATTCGTGATTTCGTCTTCAGTAAGGTGAAATCCTTCGATTTTTCCAAATTGTTTCGCTTGTGGAGCTTTAAAGCCCGAGCTTACAATCGTAATGAATAGGGCTAACCCTAAAAAGTATGACCATTTTTTTATCATGTATTTTGTTTTCTCATAAGCTGTCACCTTGATGATATTACCGAGGCAAATATACGACAAAAAACAGGGTTGATAATCAATTAGTTATGAACACCCCTAACTTTAACATAACCTTAAGGACATAATTTATTAGGAGAATTTTCGCTAACTACCTGTAACCAAAGGGAGTTACAAAGATTATCTTACAAGGTTATTTAACGGGAAAATTGTGCGGTTTGTCGGTTCATAACATTTCGAAAACGATAGTAAATTTCAAAATTCAAGTAAGAATTATATTATATTTTTGATTTAGGAACGTCAAATTTTGGGAATTTTGATATGCATGCAGAATAAAATTGAGGTTTTGTAGGGGATTTTTGTCATTCTGAATAAAGCGATAGCGTAATGAAGAATCTCTTTTGGAATTGGAAGACACACCCCTAACCCCTCTCAAGAGGGGAACCAGCTTCACTCAATCAAAACAAAAGGGACTAGACAGTTTGTCATTGCGAGGAGGGACGACGTGGCAATGTATTTTTCATTTATTTTTCTTTTTGAGCTCTTTAAAATAGTCCTCAATCTTTTTTTGTTCGGGTTCTATACTTTTTAGATAATCAACAACCAGCCTGCTATTATTCTTTTTAGTCTTAATCGTTTTATAAATATGACCTGTATTGTACATTTCAACAGTAGTATCTATTCCATTCAACTTAACATAATAATCAATTATATACTTTGCCTGTCCTCTTCTCATTGATATAAGATCATATCCCTGATGGTACTTCTTTAAATGAGACAAATAAAGTTTAAGCAACATAATATTTGCTATATCATCATTATGCCCAATTGATTCTTTATCACGTCTTGAGTAGATATATTCCAAGTCAAACATATTCAGTGTATCATTTTCAGAAAAGTCAATAGAAATTGGCTCATATCGAAGTGCATAAGCCTTTAAATCATTTATATCCCGATTGAGTGTTGCAATAGTATCTTTTGAATCTACTTCTTTAGCATGAATAGCTGATGCAGTATTTGCAAATCCTTTAGTAAATCCAATAGCAAGATATATCGTAAAACCGATACCTGCAATAATAGATAGCGCAACTAAAGTCAAGAATATGGTCACCCTTTTATTTCTATCCATTCTGATATTTTGTTGACAAGAGATTAAACTAAGATAACAATTTCCTACAATAAAAAAGCACCCACTTTCGTAGATGCTTTTAAATATCTTATGCGATAAATCTTATCGCTTAATTCCCATTTTGTTTACCCACGCCACATATTTCTGGCGGTTTACTTCGTGCTGGGCAGCGGTTACCGCAAACTCATGGTAACCAAAGTTAGTTACGCTGGCGCAGAAGTAGATATAGTTGTGCTTCTCTGGATTCAGTACCGCATCAATAGCCGTGATATCAGGCATTGCGATAGGTCCCGGAGGCAGTCCTTCATATTTGTACATATTATAAGGAGAGTCGATTACAAGGTCTTTGAACAATACGCGCTTGATCACCTGGTCAAAATCTCCCGATTGTTTCTTCATAGCATAGATGACCGTTGGATCGGCTTCGAGCTTCATGCCTTTATTGTAACGGTTCAGGTAAACACCTGCCACACGTGGACGTTCGTCGGTCTTCACCGTCTCTTTATGCACGATAGATGCAAGAGCGGACACCTGAAGCGGCGTAAGCCCAAGTGCTTTGGCTTTAGCCAGTCTTTCCTCATTCCAGAATTTCCTGTATTCCTTAGCCATTTTCTCCCTTACCTTGTTTGGCGTAGTGTTCCAGAAGAACTCATAGCTGTTCGGGATGAACATGCTCAGTACGTTATCTTTATTGAAGCCATTATCGGCAAGGAATTTCTCATCGGTAAATGCCGCAAGCAGCGAAAGGCTGTCGGGCTCTATCTGGTGCGAAAGTCTTCCTGCTAGCCTTTCGATAGTTTCCTGATTATTGAAAGCAACATTAACCGTTACCGGCTGGCGCAGTGAGTTGATGATGTCGTTGCTGTTCATTCCGCTCTTCAGGATGAATTTACCCGCCTTAACATTGGTAGGATATTCTTTTTTTTCGGCAACCGAGTTCAGCTTGTCCATATCCTGCACATAAGGAGCGATGATCTTTTTCACCGCCTCATAGTCAGATCCGGTTGGTACATATACTGCCAGTCTTGAATCTTCAAATTTGGTATTCGGAGAGAATATCTGCTGGTATATCCTGTAACCAATGATGGTTCCTCCCACTACTACAATCAGGGAAACAATCCCTACTATTTTTCTAAGTTTCAATGTATGTTCTTTTATTGCTGACGGATAAGCTGGTAAAAGCCCTCGTCGTGATAGTTATTATTTCGTTTTATCCAGTCTTTTTTCTGCCCTATGAGCTGAAAGCCAAAATTAGTAAAAAGGCTCACACTTGCAACATTGCCCGAATCGATATTTGCATACAATTGATGCAACTGCAGTTTATTGAAAGCGTAGTCGATAAGCAGCCCTAAAGCCTCTGTTCCCACACCTTGGTTACGTTCGGCTGTATCCTGAATGATGATGCCTGTGCCTGCCCTGTTATTTACAGGGTCAAAATCGAAAAGATCGATAAGTCCAATGGCTTCAAAACTGCCGTTTTTACAAATGGCAAGACGAAGCTGTTTTGCCTCATATATGTCCTGATGAGCATTCTCAAGGTACTGGCGGATAAGGAAGCGGCTATAAGGTGTCTGCGTATTGCTTACCTCCCAAATGGCCTCATTATTCTCCAGCCTGTAGATGAACTCCAGGTCGTCGGGCTCCAGCGCCCTTAAATAGATTGTATTTCCTGTTAGGGTTACCATTCAATATCTCCGGTAAACACAAATTTTGCTGGCCCTGTAAGGTACACTTCGGTAAACTGCTTCTCATTCTGGTTGAAAGATACTTTCAGTTCGCCACCCGGTGTTTCAAGCTTAACCTCATTAGCATCGGTATTTCCAAGTACTTTCATGGCGATGGCCACGGCTGTAACGCCTGTACCGCATGAAAAAGTTTCATCTTCTACCCCACGCTCATACGTTCGCACTGAAAATTTGTCAGTTCCTGCCGGAGCTACGAAGTTCACGTTAGAGCCTTTATCGCCATACAATCCGCTGTAGCGGATGTTAGCACCCACGCCTTTTACATCAAAAGTATCAAGACCATCTACGATCTCCACGTGGTGCGGAGAACCGGTATCCATAAACACATAGTTTTCATATACCGAAACGGTATGCACGTCTTTCATGTGAAGCGATACGGTTCCGTCTGGAGCTACGGTCGCATGGTGACGTCCGTCTATAGCTGTAAACTCGGTTTCGTTATCAATAATCTCAAGCTGTTTGGCAAAAGCTACAATACAACGGCCTCCGTTACCGCACATAGTGCTCTGATTCCCATCAGAATTGTAATAGACCATACGAAAATCGGTAGCATCGTCGTTCTCTAATAGTATAAGTCCATCACCCCCGATGCCAAATCTGCGGTCGCATAAATGCCCGATAAGTTTGGTATCATTTTTGGGAAATAAATTATCACGGTTGTCTACCATGACAAAGTCGTTTCCTGTGCCCTGGTATTTGTAAAAAGTGTGTTTCATCATTACTGTATTACCGCAAAAGTACAAATATAAATGACACGGAAAATGCAGAATTGGGTCAGAAAAACAACGAATTTGTTATATTAGAATGTAAAGACGCAGCAATCCTAAGTCTCTACAAAAAACAGAAAGCCTCCGGCTTTTTATGGTTCACAATCGCACAAAAAACGAAAATCATTAATCGATACATTAAAATTAAATACTGTTTAAATTATGAAAAGAATTTCTGGTTTATTCCTGGTGGCGCTGATGAGCGGCGCTACGACTCTGGGAGCTTACAAACTGGTATTTGATAATGACAAACCATCATCTGCCTTATCAATCGCTCCATCCTCAAATTATTCAAGGAACGTAGGTTTTAACGGTATGGAAACGGCAGATTTTACCGCTGCTGCCGATCAGGCAGTGCATACGGTGGTCCATGTTAAGAATGTTACCTATTCTAACCAGCCCCGCAACATGATGGAATACATTTATGGTTACCGCAGCGGCGAACCTACCCCGCAGGTAGGAACAGGATCGGGGGTGATAATAACCGAAGACGGCTATATTGTAACCAATAACCACGTGATCGAAAACGCATCAGAACTTGAAGTGACCCTAAACAACAATAAAACTTATAAAGCAAAACTGGTAGGCACCGACTCTAAAATGGACATTGCCCTGCTTAAGGTTGATGCCAAAGAGAAACTGCCCTATACTACCTTTGGCAACTCAGACGACATTAAAGTGGGCGAATGGGTACTGGCGGTAGGTAACCCTTATAATCTTACCAGCACCGTAACAGCCGGGATCGTTTCGGCGAAAGCCAGAAACCTGAGCAAAGACGGACTGCAATCGTTCATACAGACCGATGCGGCGGTAAACCCGGGCAATAGCGGCGGCGCACTGGTAAATACTAAAGGCCAGCTGATAGGCATCAACACCATGATTACCTCCATGACCGGATCGTATGTGGGTTATTCTTTTGCTGTTCCGTCTAACATTACCCGCAAGATCATTGAAGACCTTATGGAATATGGTAATGTTCAGCGTGGTATCCTTGGGGTTCAGGGTGGCGAACTTAACAGTGCCATGGCCAATGATCTTGGTGTGACCGAAACACAGGGCTTCTACGTAAATGGTGTTGACAATGATTCGGGAGCTAAAAGAGCGGGCATCAAAAAAGGAGATATCATTGTGGATATTGACGGTAAAACAATTAATGGTTATGCCGACCTGAATGCTGCCGTTGTAACCAAACGCCCTAACGATGTGGTTAAGGTTACCCTGCACCGCGGCAGCAGTGTACTTACCTTACCGGTAACGCTTACTAAAAAAGAGGTTAACAGCCTTATTTATAGTGGACTTGAATTTGAAGACCTTACCGCAGCCGAAAAGAAAAAACTAAATATCAACTATGGTATCAGGATCAAGGAAATTACCGATGAGCAATACATGCCTTATTACGACGAACTTAAAGATGGCGTGATACTGAGCATTGGCAATATAAAAGCCAAAGACATAGAAACGGTATCTAAACTGCTTTCGAATAAAACGCCTAACGAACGTGTAAGGGTACAGATGATAACCAAAAACGGAGAGCTGGTACGTTTTATAATGTAACATAGTTTAAAGTTTACGGTTAACTGTTTACAGTTTTGAGCCCCGGTGAGTAATTACCGGGGCTTTGTTTTTAGCAACCATATCATAACCTTGGGAAAATAGTTACACAACGTGTGTTGCTTACTTTTGTAGAAATCATCCCCTTACAATGAAGAAAAAGACTTTTCGAAAACTTGAGGTATTGCTGCATTTTCTTACTGCTTTTATCCTTATCATAAAAGGTGTGGATGAAATGAGCAGGCGCCTTTATTTTCCGGGAAGCATTATTCTGGGACTGGCACTCCTTATACTTGTCATCAGTATTTTCTGGAAAACCCTTTACATTTCGCCAAGACAGGCCAGGCAAATTTGCTATTACCTCGAAGCTCCTGCACTGCTTATCACCTCATACGTACTGTATCTCGAAGAAAAGCAATTTTTGCCCGATATTTTTCTGGTGGCAGCCATGCTCTACCCCATGGTAGGCTTTATCACCTCAAAAAAATCCAAACATTTTGAAAAACGTCATTTTTAATGCGTTAACACAAAATAACATTCGATAGCATTAACTAACCATCTCTGCCGGTTACCCCGATTACATTTGTCTTATCAATTTTAAATAATAAGACAATGAAGACCAATACGATCATTAGGAGCTTTATCCTAAGCACAGCATTATTGCTTAGCAGCCTTGTGTATGCGCAGCAGCCAAAAGGATTTGGCAAGACCGACAAAAATCCATGTGCTGCATCCCAGTATGAAAATTACCTGAGAACTGCCAAAGGCCGCACGCTGACCGAAAGTCAGTTTGAACAATGGATCGCCCCCAAAGTTGAAGAACTGCGCCGCAACAAAACCTTGTATAAATCAGGCAATACAGTACTAACACTTCCTGTAGTAGTACACGTTATACATAATGGCGATGCTGTTGGCGAAGATGAAAACCTTGCCGACGATCAGATTTTTTCTCAAATCACGGTACTGAACAACGATTTTAGAAGATTACTGGGTTCTCCTGGATATGTAGAAGGCAATGCCGGTACCGATATGGAAATCGAATTCTGCATGGCGCAGCGCGATCCCAGCGGTAACCCTACCAACGGTATTGACCGTATACAGAGAGCAAAAGAAAACTGGGGCATGATGGCCATAGAAACCCAGTTAAAACCCACTACGCAATGGGATCCCGAAAAATATATTAATATCTGGGTATGTAAATTTGGGGGCGACCTGGTTTCTCCTTTTGGCGAGGTGGGCGGATATGCTTTCTTCCCTGAGGGTTCCGGTCTTGAAGGCCTTGAAGGAGCCGAATCGTATGCCGAAAATGATGGTGTGACCATGAATTACAAATGTTTTGGCTCTGCCGACTACTACCCGGAAGGCACTTATCTTCTTCCCGGAGCAGATAAAGGCCGTGCAGCAGTACACGAAATGGGCCATTTCTTTGGACTTAGGCATATTTGGGGCGATGGAGAAGACTGTACAGCAACCGATTACTGTGATGATACCCCTGCCGCTCTTAGCATGAATACTTCTTGCGAGCCTGTTGACTCATGCCTGGAAAATGACGGCTTTGACATGATTGAAAATTATATGGATTATACTCCTGATGAATGCAAAAGCGTATTTACACATAACCAGAAAGAAAGGATGTGGGCAACTATGCAAAACGCATTGCGCAGGGGAACGCTAATTACCTCTGACGGATGTTTAGCACCTACTGCCGGAGTGAACGATAATCAGCTTCAGGGACTAAACATTTACCCTAACCCGGCGAAAGAGATCCTGAATATAACATCTGACATTACAGGTGTTGCAGGCACCTATGAGATATATAACACCCTGGGACAAGCTATTGCTGCTAAAAACATAAGCTTTGAAGAAAACCAGAGTATAGATATATCCGGATTAAGCCAGGGAGTTTACATTATTAAACTTACAAGGGAAGGCAAAGCCAAAACCCTGAAATTTATTAAGGAATAGAAAATTAACAGGATTCGTGATTTAGCCCTGTTAGGTGATTAATTGGTTAAGGAGCGGTATGAGGCCGCTCCTTTTTTTGTTTACCGGTGTTTTCTTAAAATAACATTATCCCTTTGGCGGATAGGGGTCATTGCCATAGGTGCGCTCTTCCTGAAAAGAACCGTCTGCCTGGTGTATGATAACCGAGCTTGGTTCCCTGTTGCGGGCAAGAGAAACAGTAAGTTCGATAACTTCCTGTTTTGTTGTTCCCGTTACCGAGGCGCGTTCTGCGTTTTCCAGTCGGCCCTGCCAGCCATGCTCATGAGGCAGTACGTGATAAGTAGCTCTTTGTGACATAGTGTATTGATTTAAAACTGACTTAAATTTAAACATTGCCCTATACGTAAAACAACCTTTTAAGGCAGCCTTAACACAGCTTGCAGAATTTTATAAGCTTGAGGTTCTAAAGTATAAAAACAGGTATAAATAAAAACCCCGGTAGTGGCGCTACCGGGGTCTCCCTGTTCAAAAAAATTAATTAACTATTTATTCTTAACTACTTTAATGGTTTTAGAAGCATTCTCTGTACTTACTTTAACCATGTAAGTACCCAATGCCAGTTGTGAAAGGTTTAGCTGTACATTAGTACTGTTGTACTGGCCGGAAATTACTCTTTGCCCTACAAGGCTGTATACCTCTACTCCGGTAATATTTTCAGAATATTCAAGGTTAAGCACATCGTTAACAGGGTTTGGATAATAGCTGAAAGCAGCCATATCAAACCTGTCAGTATCAAGAACGACATCAACAGTTACCATAAACGGTTCGGTTGTACAGTCTCCTACTGTTACTGTAGCATAAAGTACGGTATCATCTGTTATTTCATAATCTTCACCAAGAGGGTTTACGCCATCTTCGGCATTTGCCAATGAAGCATAAACAGTAACTGTACCCTGCAGGTCGGTATCTATCTCGACATCTCCTAAAGTAACCACAGGGGCTCCTGAAACATGTTCGATAGTTACCGCTACATTTTCAGGCGTTTCAAGCGGCGTAACTGTTACCACAAAAGAAGTTTCATCGGTACACGTTAATGAAGAGTCAGACTCTGCATAAACATATACTGTTGCAGATTCTGAAATTAAATCTCCTGCCGAAAGCGGAGAACCTGTACCGCCCGGTCCTGAATAATAACTATTCCCTGCTGAGAGTGCAGGCAATACATATGGTGAACATGTTGTCACATCATCCATCAGATCGGCAACAACTCCTACAACGATAACCGTAAAAGTGGTTTCTGCAGTACAAGTCTGGTTTATAGGTGAAGCTCCATAAATATGAACTGTCATGGTTTCGGTAATTGCATCACCCGCTTCAAACATTGTTCCAAGGCCTGAGCCGCCCGAGTAGTATGCACCACTTGTAAGTTCAGGAAGTATGTATTCAAAACATACAGTTACATCATCAAGCTCATCTACTTCAAAAGAGGTAATGGTAACGGTGAAAGAATTTTCTGCCGAACATGTACCTTCAAGGTTATATATATAGATAGTAGCATCTTCTGTAACCATATCGCCCGGCTGCAGTGCGGCACCAAGTCCGCCCGGCTCCGTAAAATAATTTCCGTTGCTTAATCCCGGAAGTTCATAAGGGCTACATACTAAAACGTCCTCCTTATCATCTGCCTCTACATAGCTAACTGCAATTGTAAAACTATTTTCGTCACTACAGGTAGCAGTACCTGCATAAACATATAATGTTGTCGATTGCGTGATAACAGTTCCTGCATCTACAATAGCACCTCCACCGTTGGTAGCGGTACGGTAAACTCCACCCCCGCTAGTAAGCACCGGCAATGTATAAGCTCCACAAGACACTACATCTTCCGGATCATCAGCAACAGGAGCGCCTATGGTAATCAAAACCGGATTATCTACTGAACAAGGGCCTACCGAAGCATATACATATAATGTTGTGGTAGTCGTTATAGCTGTTCCAGCTGTCACGACAGTACCGCCACCAGCCGGAGCTGTACGATAAACACCATTGGTAAGAACCGGAAGTGTATATGAGGTACATGCAATAACATCTGCAGGGTCATCAGCAGTAACTACGGCAAAGTTGGCTGTAACAGCAACCCTGGCAGACCCTTCACATCCGATGGTTTGCGATGCGTAATACGTTGTCCCGTTTACCAATGCCTGTGTAGCTGCTAATGCAGTACCACCCGAAGCAGCAGCATACCATTTAATTCCGGTACCGGTTGCAGTAAGGTTAGCTACGGTTGCAGCAGTACATACTGTTTGTGTTGGCGTTGCAGTAGGTGCAGCAGTAAGACATGGTGCTATAGTAACAAGATAATCCTCTGCCTGTCCGTATTTAGAATGGAGCTCACCGGCGCATGGAGAATTAAGGTATTGCGGAAGCGGGGAAGTAGTTCCTCCTTGAAAAAGCTTTACAATCCTCATTAGTGTTGTACCCGGTAATGCCGAGGCAGGAATTGTAATGTTGCCGGATAACTGAATCGCATCAACTCCCGTTGAAAAAAATATTGAACCTATTTCAAAGCCTTCTCCCGGATCAGACAGGATGCCGTTTTGATTAAAATCGATGTAGACCTTAAAATAATTAGTAAACTCGCCTGCCGTATCACCTTTTAGAATAATAGGGTAAGATTGCCCGGGACTCACACTTGCCGGAGGCAGGGATGTAAAATCCTGAATATATGGCAAAGCTGTGGTGCCTGCAGCTGACTGATTATTTATTCCTGCAAAATTTACAGAAGTTATCGGCTCCACGCCATTTTCGAAGGCAAGATCCTGGCAATAGCAGTTGGTCCCTGTATTTAGTACCCTTACCGGAGCACTGGTCGTGGTAGCAGACGATGCTGTACAGGTTATATTAACGCGATACCAGCGTGTTGCTGTTTGTGTAGTGCTATATGTAGCAGCAGTACCTCCCGTTGCTACGTTTGTAAAAGTAGTTCCATCCGTAGAGCTTTGCCATTGATAAGTAAGTCCGGTAGTATTATTTGCCGGGCTATAGCCAAAATTAATGGTAGTAGTATTACATGCAATACCTTTTGATGCTGTCGCTGTTGCAGCAGGTGGAGTTCCAGTACACGCCAGCGGTGCAGCCTGCGAAATCTGGAAATCATCTAATATTACATAAAAATCATTGCTTGAAGAACCTATGACCGCCTGTATACCAACATAAACAGGAACGCCTGGCGGTGGGTTAAAAGTAACAGTTTTAGCAGCGCACGTTGCTGATTCAAAATGATTGGAAGGATTGATAGTCTGAATAAGTGTGAAAGGGCCTTCCTCCGAAGTTGCATAATAAATTCCGATAGCACCCCAGTTACCAGCATTTGCTGTAGGAACGTTAGGCAGTCCATCTTCATTATAATTGAGCAGCTTATAATTATAATTGAAGGTTACTAATCCTCCGTTAGACGTCCCTAAGGAAGGAGAGATAGCCTGTACCGAACTTGTAAAAGCCCATAAGTTGGCAGCAAAAGAAAAACTTCCCCCACAGGAAGCGTCTTCAAAGTCATAAAAATCAGATGAATCCCAGTCGTAAGCGTAATTTTCGAAATTCTGAGTGTAATTAGCTTGCGAATGCCCCGTGACGGAACATAAAAACGTGCAAAAGAGCACAAATAAGTAATGTAATTGTGTTTTCATAGGTAGGTGATTGATTTAAAGTAAACTAATTTAACTAATCAAATCAATAAGCGTGTTAAATTTAACAAAATTAGGTGCTAATTTTAACATTTATTTTACAAAATAACCACGGAAAGGGAAATATTTTCTTTCACAGGATGATCAAATCCTACAAACTCTAACATTGATTATCAATAGAATAGATTTTAAACCATTTACTCCCAAGCTATAGTCTACTAAAAAATAATGAGCAAATTACAGCAATATGAATATGTTATGAAAATTAAGAAATTGTTATAAATAAAATGCTCCATAAGAGCTGCTTTATTGGATATTGCCACCGTTTTAACGACATTACTTTTATTTTAAAAAAACATTAAAAAATCTTTTACGAAAACGTTTGAAATCTATACTTTTGCACCACTAAACAACACCATTAAAATATTATCTTCATGAACAACAATGTTTTATACGAAAAAGAGCTTTCTTTTCAAGCTGACAGGCGAAGAGCCGGTGTAGAATTCATTAAAATCGTAAGCGATCTATGGTACGATAAGTCAATTGAGCTTGTACTTTTCAGGAACCAGCTGATAGACAGGAACGTAAGCGACATCATCAACCTGCACGAATATGCCGGAGAGTTTGTACAGAAACCAATCAATGTATTTGATTCTGTAGAGATCGCACGCGCTATCGAGGCACTTGATTTACCGCCTTCACGTATCGATATCGGGAAGCTAACGTATGAGTATCACCTTGAAGATGACAAATATAACGACGCAACAGCTTTCGTTATCGACAAGCTGAAAAACGCTAAAGACAGCAAGAACATCCAGCCGAAAGACGTAGTTCTTTATGGTTTCGGACGTATCGGAAGGCTACTTGCCCGTGAGATGATGTCTAAAATCGGGAAAGGTAACCAGTTAAGGCTTAGAGCGATAGTGGTTCGCGACAAGGCTGACGCTACCCTACTTGAGAAACGTGCTTCATTACTACGTTACGATTCGATCCACGGTGATTTTGAAGGCTCTGTAAGTGCAGACCCTGAGAACAACGCCCTGATAATCAACGGAACAACTGTTCATATAATCACTGCAGGCAGCCCTGAAGAAGTTGACTATACGAAATACGGTATCAATGATGCCCTTCTTATAGATAATACAGGTGCTTTCACTACAGATGAGGCACTACGCCGCCACATGTCTTCTAATGGTGTTGAGAAAGTGTTACTTACGGCTCCGGGTAAAGGAATGCCGAACATCGTTTACGGTGTAAACCACAACGAACACAGCCCTGAGGAAGTAGATATTTTCTCTGCTGCGTCTTGTACAACAAACGCTATTACCCCCATCCTTAAGGCAGTTGAAGACACTTTAGGTGTTGTAAAAGGCCACCTTGAGACGATACACGCCTATACTAACGACCAGAACCTGGTTGACAACATGCACAAGAAATACCGCCGCGGACGTGCTGCTGCCCTTAACATGGTTATCACCGAAACAGGGGCTGGAAGCGCTGTAGCTAAGGCATTACCTTCATTAGCAGGTAAATTGACGTCTAACGCTATCCGTGTACCGGTGCCAAACGGATCGCTTGTAGTACTTAACCTTGAGGTTGAAAGAGCTACAACTGTTACTGAGATCAACGAGATCATGAAGCACTACGCCCTTGAGGGTGAGCTTGTTGAGCAAATCAAATACTCAATGAACAACGAGCTTGTATCGAGCGATATCGTAGGAACGGCACAGCCTTCAATCTACGACAGCAACGCTACGATCGTAAGCGCAGATGGCAAGAACATAGTACTTTACGTATGGTATGACAACGAATACGGCTACAGCCACCAGGTTATCCGTCTTGCTAAATACATTGCCAAAGTAAGAAGGTATACATACTATTAGTAGATACAAAACCAACCGATTTTTTATCTCTAAATCCGCGGGCTACAACCGCGGATTTTTTTATGCGCTTTTGTTAATCTATTGTAAGATTTTTTTGTTATTCTGAACGTAGCGCAGCGAAGTGAAGAATCTCACTCAAAATGTAAAACAAACTTGACAAAAAAGGCCTGTTATTACGCATTTTGTCAAAAATTGGCCAATTTGCTGCGTAATAATACAACGCATAAAACCCTGACAACCAATACTAAATTTTTTAATATTGCACTTTACATTTTTCAAATGAAGGTATATTTTTCATCTGTTAACCAAATTACATTTTTCGTAAAACGTTAACATTTGCCTCTCTCGTAATGTAACCCTTCCGGGAATGGATTTACTGCAATGGTTTCTTCAGTAAAAATTTTAACTGCAAAACCGGTTTCAGTAAAGTTGTTGTGGGTTGGAGTAATTTTGCAATGTTCATTTCAGGTTTTTGTCATTGCGAGCGAAGAGCAACGGAGCGCGGCAATCTTTTAAGAGTAAGAGTAGGATTCCCCTCCCTTGGAGGGGTGGCTGAAAGCCGGGGTGGTTAAAACTGAATGCTGCTACTGTATACTGCTCTTGAAGCAAATGGTAAGCGCAACCCGGCAATGGTAATTCCTGCTATCGCCTAGGCATCGGCTTAATCAGGTTTATGTAAATCGTGACAATGAATTTAACGATATTATAAGGCATAGTGGATCATAAATCATTAAATTTAATATAACATTGAGAGCTATGCCCAAGCCATATAAAATAGAACCCATTTTTGTACCTAGATTTAAAGATGTCAATGGTTTTTATACATCTCCCGCTAGAAGCAAGGTTATGTCAAAAATACGCTCAAAAAACACAAAACCAGAAATCATATTTAGAAAAGAACTTTGGAAGCGAGGGCTTAGGTATAGGACACATGTAAAAGATATACCTGGCAGTCCCGATATAATCATGAAGAAATATAAAGTAATAATTTTTATTGACGGTGAATTTTGGCATGGGTATAATTGGAATGAAAAGAAAGAGAAAATAAAAACAAACCGTGATTTTTGGATTCCAAAAATCGAAAGGAATATGCAACGTGACCAACAGAATAACGAGAAATTATTAATATTGGGATACAAGGTTTTTCGCTTTTGGGAGCATTCAATAAAAAAAGAATTGCAAAGTTGTATTAATGAAGTTACAGAATACATTGAAGCATTAAAAACTCATTAATTATCATTTGCACAAATGATAATTAATGAGTATAATTGCAAATCAAATTGCAATTATGATAAATTGGAACGATAAAACGAAAAGATTGCTTAAATCTGAACTCGTCAAAAGAGGCATATCTAATAATGATTTAGCCAATCTTTTAAGGGAGAGAGGAATTGATGAAACTAAAGCAAGTATTGATAGCAAAATCAGTCGTGGAAGTTTTAGTGCATCATTCTTTCTACAAGTACTTTGCGTGATTGGTTGCAATAAAATTGAAATTGATAATTACGAAAATGATGTATTAATCGCTGCCGAACCTAATATTAAATATAATAAATTAAGTAATGAAAAATAAAACTGTAAAATTCATCGATTTATTTGCTGGTTTGGGAGGTATTAGATTAGGTTTTGAAAGCGCTTTTAAGCAATTTGGTTTTGAAACGGAATGTGTCATGACCTCCGAAATAAAAACTCATGCAGTTAAAACACTAAATCACAATTTTAAACATGATTTTTTTGTCGGAGATATTTTTCAAATCCGCAACGAATTTATTCCCGATTTTGATTTTTTATTAGGGGGCTTTCCTTGCCAACCATTTAGCGCTGGTGGTAAAAGACAGGGCTTTATTGACACTAGAGGTACATTATTTTTTGAAATAGAGCGAATTTTACAAGAAAAACAGCCATATGGTTTTATTTTAGAAAATGTTGAGGGCTTGGTTAAGCATGATTTGGTTAACAAGAAAGAAGATAAAATTGGTAGAACTTTATCCACAATTTTAGATAGGTTGCAAAATGATTTAGGATATAAAGTTACATGGAAAATTTTTGATTCTCTCGAATTTGGCCTTCCACAATCTAGAAAAAGAATTTTTATAGTTGGAACTAAAGAAGATTATATTGATTTAGATGGGCACGACCAAAAATTTGCCACATTAAAAAGCATTTTAGACACTGGCCTTGAAACCATTAAGTCTGATTTCGTAGATAAAATACTTTCACATCTTAGCATTGAAGATCTTTATGGGAAGTCTATAAAAGATAAACGTGGAGGCGATAATAATATACATAGTTGGGAAATCGCTGTTAAAGGTGAAGTATCGGAACAACAAGCAATATTATTAAACAAACTATTTAAAGAAAGAAGAAAAAAACAATGGGCCAAAGAAATAGGCATTGATTGGATGGATGGCATGCCATTAACTTTAGAGCAGATAAATACCTTTACAAATCTTCCACAAGAAAGTTTGAAAGATATATTAGAAGATTTAACAAATAAAGGCTATCTAAAACTAGAATACCCTAAAAAACTAATAAAGGAAGTAACTCTAAATGGTGTCAAAACATATAGAGAATATGATATCAGTAAACCTAAAGGCTATAATATCGTAACTGGCAAATTGAGTTTTGAAATCAACAAAATACTCGATCCTAATGATATAGCACCAACCCTGGTGGCAACCGATGTTTCCAGACTAGCAGTGCCCGATAATAAAGGATTAAGAAGATTGACTATACGCGAAGGATTAAGGCTTTTCGGGTATCCAGAATGGTATGAGATTCCTACAAGAGAAACTGAAGCTTTCGATTTGTTGGGCAATACCGTTGCTGTTCCTGTAGTTGAATTTGTTGCTTCTAAGCTAGCAAATAATTTTTCGATGAATTTTAAAGATAAAAATGATATAGCTGAAAAAATTGTTTATACAGAATAACATATTATAATTTATAATATTCATTTAACACATCATCCAGTACATGAAGTGTTTTTTGATTAAACACGAAATCACTTGCATCATAAATTCTATATAAATCATTCTGTCTACCAACCCATCCAAATCCATCACAATAATTAAGCATTAGAATTTTATTATTCCTATGGTTTGCATTATGTTTCATTAAAATTCCATAAAATTCAACTAATTGATCAGCTCTTTTAGATTGACCACTGCCGGTAGTTATATTATATGAAGATTCAATTAAAATTACTGGAGAGTCGACACTTGGTATTAGAAAATCTATATTCTTGTTAAGTAAAGGAAATTCTTTTTGCATTTCATAAACCAACCTTTCATTATTAGTTGATTTATACAAATCTAATTTAGACTGTATAATCTTTTCAACGTGGGCACCAACTTCATTGGAATATTTACCTTGAATCCCATTATCATTTAAAATTCTTTCAACATACTTATAATGCTTTAGATCATTTATAAAATCTACCTCTTGAAGTTTAAAGTTCCTCATATAATAAAGAGGAATTTCTTTTCCGATATTTGAGTCTCTTCCACCTATAAAAAATTCAATTAAATTTTTCCTAAATATTGGATCAGAAACAATTGTACTGCTTATTTTTTTTACATTCCATTCAGATTTAAATTCTTCATTATAATATCTAAACCTAACTAATGAAACTACTCTTTTTAATCTTTCCTCGGAAAGACCAATAAGCGATACAAATGCTTTCAACTTTAATTCAGGTGTAAATCTATCTTTTGAGATTAAAAAATTAGCCAAATCATCATGATTTGAAAAACTGACGCAACTTTCATTTATGAATTTAGCTAAGGGCTCAATAGAATTAAGAAATCTGTTATCAAATTCATCATCAATAACAAAAGACATAGTGTTTTTCCAATTATCAAATGATAGTTTCTCCATAATTTAATTTTTGTAAATATAATTTAATTTCACATTACTCTCACTATTAATAATAGCATTTGTAAGAAAAATCATTTTACAAAGTGTATAAAATAAACTGAACGAATTATCAGTATAATTACCTGATTTTAAAAACTACATAAATTACCTAGCCCCGATAGATCCGATATCCTCGTAGCGAAGAGAGAAAGGCGATAGTGGGTAGCGACGTATAGAAATAAGCGCTTTGATGGCTGCAACACACCCCTAACCCCTTCCGCCGCGGCGGAGAGAACAGCTTTACTCTTGCTCAATAAGATTGCCACGTCGTATCTCCTCGCAATGACAGTAACCTGAAATTTCAACAATTATCCATTTATAATTGGTAGGGAATAACATCAAAAACTAATTCCTTTGTATCATTAAATTTATTGATATGGAATTTACGAGAGAATTTATTTTGTATAAATTGGGAGATAGAATAAAAGAATATCGTTATGACATAGCTGGTTTAACTCTAGAAGAATTGTCATATCGAAGTGGAGTAAGTCGAAATACAATAAACTTAATTGAAAACGGAAAAATTGATCCAAGAATTACAACTATCAGAAAAATTTGCAATGCAATGGGATTATCTGCGGCAGAATTTTTTGACTTCAGTATGTTCCCTTGTATTGAATATCGATTTTAAAACAAAAAAACTCCCACGTCATGACGTGGGAGTTTTCTATATATAAAACTTTATAGTCTTAAGCTTTTGCGTCTGCGGCGATAAGGTTTAGCGCAGATCCTGCAACGAACCAGCCAATCTGGCCTTCGTTGTACGAGTGGTTAGCCATGATGATGTCTTTTGTGCCATCAGCGTGTACAAACTCAAGCGTTAGCTGTTTGCCCGGTGCGAATTCTTTAAGGTCTGTGAAGTTGATGGTATCATCCTCCTGGATCTTGTCGTAGTCAGCCTCGTTAGCAAACGTAAGTGCAAGCATACCTTGTTTCTTAAGGTTGGTTTCGTGGATACGTGCAAACGATTTTACAAGTACCGCCTTAACACCTAAGAAACGTGGCTCCATTGCCGCATGCTCACGTGAAGAACCTTCACCGTAGTTATGGTCACCCACAACGATTGAAGGGATATTGACAGCTTTATAAGCACGTGCAGTAGCCGGTACCGGTTCATACTGTCCGTCAAGCTGATTTTTAACAGAGTTTGTCTTTTGGTTGTACGCATTCACCGCACCAATAAGCATATTGTTAGAGATGTTATCAAGGTGACCACGGAAACGTAACCAAGGACCTGCCATAGAGATGTGGTCGGTAGTACATTTTCCAAACGCTTTGATAAGCAGTTTAGCACCCATGATGTTCTCACCATCCCAGGGCGTAAACGGAGCAAGAAGCTGTAAACGCTCTGATGTAGGGCTAACAGCAACTACCACTTTAGAACCGTCAGCTGCCGGTGCCTGATATCCAGGATCGTCAGCGTGGAATCCTTTTGAAGGAAGCTCATCACCTGTTGGCTCATCAAGCATTACTTCTTCGCCGTTCTCATTGATCAATTTGTCCGTAAGCGGGTTAAAGCCAAGGTCTCCTGCAATGGCAATGGCCGTTACAAGCTCAGGAGAACCTACGAATGCAAGCGTGTTAGGGTTACCGTCGGCACGCTTAGAGAAGTTACGGTTGAAAGAGTGAACGATAGTGTTACGCTCTTCTTTCTCTGCTCCTTCACGATCCCACATACCGATACACGGTCCGCAGGCATTAGCGAATACGGTAGCGCCAATTTTATCGAAAGCCTCGATAAAACCGTCACGCTCTATAGTAGAACGCACTACTTCAGATCCCGGAGTGATCGTGAATTGTGCTTTTGTTTTTAGGTTTTTGGCAGCCACCTGTCTTGCAAGTGATGCCGAACGTGCGATATCCTCATACGAAGAGTTCGTACATGATCCGATAAGGCCAACCTGAACCTGTAGCGGCCAGTTGTTCTTAGCGGCTTCTTCTTTCATTTTAGAGATAGGCGTAGCCAAATCTGGAGTGAAAGGTCCGTTTAGGTGTGGCTCAAGCTCAGAAAGGTTGATTTCGATAACCTGGTCAAAATACTGCTCAGGGTTAGCGTAAACCTCTGCATCACCGGTAAGGTAAGCAGCCACCTCGTTAGCAGCATCAGCTACTTCAGCACGGTTGGTAGCGCGAAGGTAACGGTCCATAGACTCGTCATATCCGAATGTAGAAGTTGTAGCACCGATCTCTGCACCCATGTTACAGATAGTACCTTTACCTGTACACGACATTGACGTTGCACCTTCACCAAAATATTCAACTACAGCACCGGTACCACCTTTTACAGTAAGGATACCAGCCACTTTAAGGATAACATCTTTTGGAGCTGTCCAGCCTGATAGCTTGCCTGTAAGTTTTACACCTATCAGTTTAGGGAATTTAAGTTCCCATGCCATTCCGCTCATTACGTCAACTGCATCAGCACCACCAACACCGATAGCAAGCATACCAAGTCCGCCTGCGTTTACCGTGTGTGAGTCAGTACCGATCATCATACCGCCCGGGAATGCATAGTTCTCAAGAACTACCTGGTGGATGATACCTGCTCCCGGTTTCCAGAAACCGATACCATATTTGTTAGATATAGAAGAAAGGAAGTCAAATACTTCGTTGCTTTGCTCTTTAGCACGTGCCAAATCGGTCTTAGCGTCTACTTTAGCCTGGATAAGGTGATCACAGTGTACAGTTGTAGGTACTGCTACCTTAGCTTTTCCTGCATGCATGAACTGAAGAAGTGCCATCTGTGCCGTAGCATCCTGACAGGCTACCCTGTCCGGGGCAAAATCTACATAGTCCTTACCTCTTGTAAACTTTTGAGAAGGCGTACCTTCCCATAAGTGAGAATACAAAATCTTTTCAGAAAGTGTAAGAGGACGTCCCACAAGCTCACGCGCTTTGTCAACACGCTCCGCCATGGTTTCGTACACCTTTTTAATCATTTCAATATCAAAAGCCATATCTCTATATTTTAATATTATACGTTTATTTTTTTCTGACAGCCGAAGCCTGGAAAGTATTATGCCAACTGCTTATGAGCCGGTGAGAACTTAGTCAGGTCAATACCTTCAACCGCGGCTTTATATTCTTCTATAGACGGAATACGTCCCAAAATTGCCGACAATACAACAACCGGTGTAGAAGCAAGTAATGATTCACCTTTTTTACGCTCGGTATCTTCCACAACGCGCCCCTGGAAAAGACGTGTAGAAGTTGCCAATACAGTATCTCCTTTGGCTGCTTTCTCCTGGTTACCCATACAAAGGTTACAACCGGGACGCTCCAGATACATCATATTTTCATATTCTGTACGCGCTTCGTTTTTAGGTAAAAGGTCACTGAATTCAAAACCTGAATACTTCTGTAACAAATTCCAGTCACCTTCAGCTTTCAGTTCATCAATGATATTATACGTTGGTGCAGCTACAACAAGTGGAGCGTTAAATTTCACTTCACCCTGCTGCTCTTCAAGATTCCTTAGCATTTGAGAAACGATCTTCAAGTCACCTTTGTGAACCATACAAGACCCTACAAAGCCCAAATCAACTTTTTTGTCACCGCCATAGTAAGAAATAGCGCGAATTGTATCGTGCGTATATCTTTTAGAAACATCTTCGTTGTTTACATCAGGATCGGCAATCATCGGTTCTTCTATCAGGTCAAGGTCAATTACAACTTCAGCGTAATATTTTGCATTGTCATCCGGGGTTAATGCCGGTTTTGTGCCTGATTGTATTTCCGCAATTCTATTGTTTGCCCTGTCAATCAAACCTTGCAATACCTGATTGTGGTTATCCATACCTTTATCGATCATGATCTGGATCCTGCTTTTCGCAATTTCCAATGATTCGATCAAAGTGTCGTCCTGAGAAATACAGATTGAAGCTTTTGCTTTCATTTCTGCTGTCCAGTCAGTAAATGTAAATGCCTGATCAGCTAAAAGCGTGCCAATATGAACTTCTATAATTCTGCCCTGGAACACGTTTTCACCGTCAAATTGCTGTAGCATCTGCGATTGAGTCGCATGTACAACATCGCGGAAATCCATGTGCTGTTTCATTTCACCCTTGAATGTAACTTTAACCGACTCAGGGATTGGCATAGATGCCTCGCCTGTTGCCAGTGCAAGTGCTACTGTTCCTGAATCTGCACCGAAAGCAACACCTTTCGACATTCTGGTATGCGAGTCACCTCCAATGATAATCGCCCATTCATCAACTGTAATATCATTCAGGACTTTGTGGATTACATCCGTCATTGAATGATAAACGCCTTTAGGATCGCGGGCTGTAATAACACCGAAATCATTCATAAACTTCATCAGTTTCGGAATGTTTGCCTGTGCTTTTTTATCCCAAACCGAAGCCGTATGGCATCCTGATTGGTACGCACCGTCAACGTTTGGCGAAATCACAGTTGCCGCCATAGATTCAAGTTCCTGAGCGGTCATAAGGCCTGTGGTATCCTGTGAACCTACGATATTTACTTTTACACGAACATCTGAACCGGCATACAGAAGTTTACCCGGCGTTACGCCAACTGCATTTTTATTGAATATTTTTTCTACTGCCGTAAGACCTTGCCCTTCATTGGAAATTTCTTTTGACGGAGCAAATACTGCCGGAATAGCAATACCCAAAGTTTGGGCTGCGAATGTTTGTATCTTTTTACCAAATACCACCGCATAAGAACCGCCGGCTTTGATAAACTCTAACTTTTGCGGCGTGAACGATTTAGAAAGGTCAATCAGTTCCTGGTCGCCGTTATATAATTTTTTCTTCTTTGTATTGATGGTTAAAACTGTTCCTGTAGCAACAGAATAAACTTCTTCCAATACAGGCTCGCCTTTTTCGTTACGAACAAGGTTACCATTTGCATCCTGCTTTTTAACCCAGTTTTTAAGGTCGACACCTATACCACCGGTAACATCAACAGTTGTAAGGAAAATTGGCGAAATGCCATTAGTTCCGCCTACAATAGGGGCAATATTCACAAACGGGATGTAAGGACTTGCCTGTTTACCCGTCCAGAGTGCCACATTGTTTACGCCCGACATACGGGATGAACCCACACCCATTGTACCTTTTTCGGCGATCAGCATTATGCTTGCATCAGGGAATTTTACCTGGAAATCTTTGATTTCCTCCTGTTGTTGTGGCGTCATCATACACAAACCGTGCAATTCACGGTCAGAGCGCGAATGCGCCTGATTACCCGGCGAAAGCAAATCGGTAGAGATATCTCCTTCGGCTGCAATGTATGTAACAACTTTTATTTCTTCCGGTACGTCAGGAAGTTGTGTGAAAAACTCAGCCTTTGCGTAGCTTTCCAAAATTTCTTTCGCGATTTTATTTCCGCTTTCATAAGCCGTTTTCAAGCGGTCAGTGTCTGCTTCGTAAAGGAAAACTTGTGTTTTCAGCACATTTGCCGCTTCACTTGCTATAGCCAAATCGGCACCAAGAGCTAAATCAAGCAATACCTCGATTGATTTACCACCTTTCATATGTGACAATAATTCAAGGGCAAATACAGGCGAAATTTCTTCAACCACGGCATTACCAAGAATAATTTCCTTTAAGAATGCTGCTTTTACTTCTGCTGCAGGAGTTGTACCTGGTAAAGTATTATAAATAAAAAATTTAACAGAATCCGTTCTGTACGGATTATCAATATCTTTTATCTGAGCAATGATCGCACTTACTAATTCTGCTCCGTCGATAGGTTTTGGGTGAAGTCCTAGGGCTTTTCTTTCTTCAATTTCTTTTATATAATCTTTATAAACAGTATCAAAAGCCATAAAATAAGTATATTAATTTTCGTTTGTAAAAAGTCAGTAAATTTACTCATTCTAAATTAATTAAAAAATTTTTATCTATTCTTTAATTTCAGGGAATTATTATTTATAAAGATTCTATTTTACTGAGGAAAAATCAATAAATTTAAGGAATTGGAGCTTTTCATAAGAAATTGACAATATTTTAATTTTATATTACCAATTCGTAAACAAACTACTTAAAAAATAAACAAAGCCTTACGCAAACATTTGCGTAAGGCCGTCTTTTTCTGAATATTTTTTGATTCTTAAGCAGTTAACTGATGCTCATTCCGCATATAATTTTGCTGCTCAATAACGAATTTATAGACCATGGCAGTCGCCGAAACCACTCCCAAACCAAAAATTCCGACTCCGAAAGCCAATAACTGAAGTGCCTCATCATTTATGGTCTTGAATTGTTTGAATTCCGACAGTACAGCAAAAAGCATATAAGCACAGATAAGCCCAATTACAAGCCCTAACGCCATTCCGGCAATGCGATGCTGCAAAAAAAGCTGAACAGCCAGCAATACGATAAAGATTAATGCGATCCAGTTGACCTGGGCACTGGCAAGATAATTTTCAGACACCCAGTAGGCACCGAGCGACATAAAGAACAGCTCCGGAAGCCGTTGTACAATTTGTTTCATGATTCGATTGGTTGGTTTACTACAAAACTGAAAATCAGACTATTTAGTATAACCCAAATATAAAAAAAAACCGTATGCTGTAACATACGGTTAAGTTTTTTTAATGTGATTTTAGAATGTTTAATAGGTTACGGTAAGCACGCTTTCGTCATAGCCTGCTTTTGCAGTAACATATTTGTAAACCATTGCGACAGACATAACAATACCTGTTGCAAATAAACCTGCACCTAACACTGCTGAATTAGTAATGAACAGCGAAGAAACGGATTCGTAATAACCTGAAATAATCGATAGTAACATGTACACAGAGAATGATCCAAACGCAATACCATAAATTAGCCCGGCAAGACGGTTCTTATAAAAGAACTGCACAAATAATAACCAGGTAACAAGTAAAGCGAAATAATTTACACTTCCCAATGTAAAGTAACTTTCGGCTATCCAGAACATGCCTATTCCCATAAAGAATAGCTCGGGGAATGCTCCAAATGTTTTTCTCATAATTTTTCCTGTTGTTTTCTAAAGATATAACAATAATAGAATTGTTTCTTTGCAAAAACAAATAAAAAATAAACATTTTATTAACATTTGCTTAAAATGAAAAAAAGCTGTTAAAACAGCTTTTTTATTATCATTTCCTCAGTAATTCCTTCGGCATCAGCCTTATAATTCTTAATAATACGGTGTCTTAGTATACCCGTGGCTACCGCTTGTACGTCTTCAATATCAGGAGAATACTTACCATTTAGCGCTGCGTGTGTCTTGGCGGCAAGAATAAGGTTTTGCGAAGCACGTGGCCCTGCCCCCCAGTCCAGATATGTATTAACATAAGCATCGGCCAGCGGATTGCCCGGCCTTGTTTTTCCCACAAGGGTAACAGCATATTCGACAACATTATCTGCTACAGGTATCCTTCTGATCAGGTGTTGGAAATCCAAAATTTCCTGTGCGGTAAACAATGGTGTTATCTTTACGTTTGCATCACTCGTTGTACTTTTAACCACCTGCACTTCTTCGGCAAATGTAGGGTACTCCAGCTTTATGGCAAACATGAAGCGGTCAAGCTGTGCTTCAGGCAACGGATAAGTTCCCTCCTGCTCGATAGGGTTTTGCGTAGCCAGTACAAAATATGGCAACGATAGCTTATGATGATGCCCTGCAATGGTGACTGCTTTTTCCTGCATCGCTTCAAGCAATGCTGCCTGAGTTTTTGGAGGCGTACGGTTTATCTCGTCGGCAAGGACAATATTTGAAAATATCGGGCCTTTTATAAATTTAAACTGACGGTTCTCGTCAAGTATCTCACTTCCTAATATATCACTCGGCATAAGGTCGGGTGTAAACTGGATACGCTTAAAATCAAGCCCAAGCGCCTGAGATATGGTATTTACCATCAGCGTTTTTGCAAGTCCGGGTACACCAACAAGAAGGGCGTGCCCACCGGCAAATATGCTCAGCACGATCTGTGCTACCACTTCATCCTGGCCTACAATTATTTTTGCTATCTCCTGCTTTAATTCTTTTTGTTTCTGAACTAAATTTTGAATCGCTGCTACGTCTGACATATAGTATTTGTATTGGATTTAAAAAAAGCCACGCTAAAGGGCGTGGCTTCAAACTTATAAATATTTTTAGTCTTTACCTAAAAGTTTATGCTGATTAATCTGATTTATTTTTCAGCCAGCCATTGGTAAATTTACAATTACGGTATTCACCATTAACTTTAATGTACGTTTCTTTTATTTTCGAATCGCTCCATTTAGCAATTGCTTTCATTTGCTTCTCTTTCAGTGCTAATTCCTTGATTTTGGTATAATCCTGGGCATAGTCTGCAGGGTGAGCATCATAACGCGTCACAATCTGCATAAGCTTGTAGCTTTTCTCTCCCCTGTCACCCTGAACCATAACCGGCTGTGAAACTTCTTTATCTTTAAGGTCAGATACGTCATTATAAATATCCGGCGGCAATTTAGTAAGCTCAAAACGGCTTTCAAGCGTACGTGGGTTAAGCAAAAGCCCTCCACTGTTACGTGTCTCTTTTTCATCCGATTCTGAACGTGCAGCATCTGCAAACGAAATCTCTCCGCTTACAATCCTGCCTCTGATGGTTTCCGCTTTCTCCTTCGCTTTTTTAAGCGCTTCCGGAGAAACTTTTGGCGATATTAGTATATGTCTCACATCCAGTTCCTGTCCGCGTATTTTTTCAACATATATAAGGTGATAACCAAATTCTGTCTCAACAGGATCAGATATCTCACCCTCTGCAAGGCTAAAAGCCGCATCTTTAAATTCTTTTACAAAAGCCGTCTTCCTGTTCATCTTCAGGTATCCTCCGCTCTGGCCCGAAGCCCTGTCTTCTGAGTATAATACAGCCTTACTGTAAAAACTCGAACCATCAAGTATATCCTTCTTAATCTGCTTAAGACGGTCTATCACTTTTTGCTTCTCTTCCTGGGATATTTCAGGCTTAATCACAATCTGGGCAATTTCCATCTCAGCACCAAAAACCGGAAGGTCTTCTTTTTTAAAGCTTGAGTAGAACTGCCTTACCTCTTCAGGTGTGATCTGTACCTCTTCAATGATCTTTTTTTGCATCTGGTCAGTAAGCTTCTGGTTCTTGATCATCTCAAAAAGCTCAGTCCTGAATGTTTCAATATTTTTCTTCTTAAAGTAAGCAACCATTTTTTGCTCATCACCTAAGTGCTCTACAAAATAATCAATCTGCTTATTCATGGTCTCATTCACCTCGGCATCGCTTACAACAATACTATCCTGTATAGCATGGTGGGCATACAGTTTATCCTCCATAAGCTTTCCTAAAAGCTCACAGCGTGTAATCTCTTTAATGGGCACATTTTGCGCCTGAAGCTCGCGGTACATAAGATCTATATCCGAATCCAGCACAACAAAATCGCCTACAACAGCCACAATACCATCAACCTTAGCACCATTCCCTTTAGATACCGGTTTTTCAGTGCTTTTAGGAGTGTCAGGTATTATTTCCTGTGCAGCAGCCATATTGATGCCAAAAACCGCCATGGCCAAAAACAGGGCAATCCTGCTATTTATAAATCTCATACTTATCATTTTTAATCGCGTCATCCGTTATTTCTTTTTGAAACTTCTTTATTAACTCCAGTTTCCTGTTATTTATTATCAATTGCTGTAAAGTTGGCTTAATATATTCAAATGGTGAAACCTGATTCTTCTCCAGCACTCTCGCCACCTTTACTATATACACATCTACAGAGTCAGGATATTGATATGACATACTGCTGCTTATATATTTATCACGGTTATCAGGCGTGATAAAGGGCAGTTTTGTATATACCTGGTTCATATCAACCCAGGTCGTATCATTAAATGCATAGCTCTTAAACTGAATTGACATATCGTTAAGTGCCTTAAGGTCTTTTTTATTTCCACTCAAAAACCTGCTCTTTATGGCATTAAATTTTGGGTGATCCTTGGCAAGCTTAATATACTTCAGCTTTACGAGCGTACCTGTTGTTTTAAAATTTTCTTTATTGCCGTTATAGTACGCCGCTAATTCCGACTGCGTAACCACCGTATCTACACTTTGCTTTACAACCTCTTCAAGATAGCCACCCGTATAAAGATCCACCTCATACTGGCGTATCAGCTTCGCATATTCAGCCTGTTTTTCTTTGCTCAGGTTTACCTGAGCAGCATTATACAGCAATTTTTGCGATGCCCAGCGATCAATAAAACTTTTTACTATGGCAATGCTATCCTCTTTAGACGTACCTGCAGGCACAAGCCCTTTAAGCTCTGAAGCATCAAGATATTCTTCACCAACGCGTGCCACTGCCTGCGGTTTTTTCTCTTTTTTGAAAAAACTGCACGAGCTCATGCCCAGCACAAGCAATAACAGCAACGCGTTTTTTATCATTATTGTTTAAGCTGTTGTTTAACCCTTGCAAAAACATCCTGGTTTACTTCTACATTAAACTCTTTTCCAAGATCGTTTATCCAGTTGCTTTCCAGTTGGATCTGGTAATCATTTATTACACGGCCTTTACTTTCCTCAAGCGTTTTAGCTCCTGCAGGAAGCACTTTATTGGTTTTCACTACATAAAAGTACTTACCTTCTTTAAGAACGTCAGATATACCGGTCTTCCATGTGGCCTGTTTAGGCAAAGCATCACTTTCTACTTCAAAGACGCCGCTCTTTTCAATCACATCAACCTTACCGTCTTTATTAAGCTCCGCTTTAATAAATGCAGCATCTTTACCTTTCTTAAGGAATTTTCTTGCTTTAGTAGTAACATCTTCCTTAGTCGACGAATATACTTCTGCATCAACTCTTTCTTTCCACTGGTATTTGCTAATGTTAGCTTTATAATAAGCATCAAGGCCTATTGTATCATTTTTAGCTTTCTCCCATATCTCTTTTTCCATCAGGTCAAACAACAAAAGGCCATCACGGTATTCGTTCATTGTCATTCCAAATTCAGGGAATTCTTTTTCAAGATTTTCGTCATAATATGCATTCAGCTTTTCGTCTGCATATTTTTCAAAAAGCACGCTTACCAGCTGCGAAACAGGTTTTACGTTTGGTACGCTTGTTTTTTGCTGAAGGCTAACATAAGTAAGGAAATCCTTCAGTGCATACTTCTTATCGTTATTAATGGTAAGCAGCGTTTCGCTGTAACTATCAAGATTGCCCGGTAACTCCCATTTGTTGGCATATATTTTATCATTAACCGTCTTAACTGCCCTGGCATAAGCTTTAGCATCTTTGCTAACCTTATATTTCTTTTTAAGATTTTCTGTAATTGAGTTAGCGATAAGCTTAGAGCGCTCGTCTTTCCTGATCCTGTTTTCAAGCTCCGGTTTTACTTCATCCAATGGCTTGATGCCAGTCTTATCGACAAGCTTGATGATATGCCATCCGAATTGCGTTTCGAAAGGAGCTGTTATATCACCCGGATTCTTAAGTGAAAAAGCTTTATCTTCAAACTCTGTAGAGCTTAACTCTCCTGAATTAAAGCTATTAAGCTTTCCTCCCGCCGCGGCGGTAGCCTTATCCTGCGAAAACTGTTTAGCAAGATCTCCAAAATCTTCTCCCTGCTGTAATTTTTTATAAATATCCTGAATTGTCGATTTTGCTTTGGCTGCTTCTTCAGGATTATCTTTTTTAGGTTTTGTGATCATGATATGAGCCACAGTTACCGTCCCTCTGTTATCCCTGATGTCTGTAACCTTAATAACATGGTACCCAAAACGTGTTCTTACTATTTTAGATATCCCGCCTTTAGGGGTATTATAGGCTCCGCTCTCAAACGGATATACCATTCTGAAAACAGTAAAATAGCCCAGATCTCCACCGTTTTCTTTAGCTGACGGGTCTTCAGAATATTCTTTTGCCAACTTATCAAAATTCTCTCCCGCAAGTGCTTTTTTACGCACCTCAACTGCTTTGTTGTATGCTTTTAAGGTATCCGCTGCAAGTGCATTTTCATCAACCTTAATAAGTACGTGGGATGCCTTTACCTCTTTCTGTGCACGTGCATAAGCTTCATCGGTAAGCTCTTTGGTTACTTTAGTGTCGGTAAGGTAATTTTTAGACAGCTGCGTGCGGTACGATTTCAGTTCGCCCTGGTATTTCTTGTTATTCTGAAGTCCCAGCTTGTTTGCTTTGGTAACTTTCAGCTTATAGCCAATATATAATTTCAGGTAATTATCAAGATCCTTCTGGGAATCATCCTTTACAAGGTCAAGATTTTTTTTGTATACCCTTACAAATTCGTCGGTATAATAGGGAGTCCCGTCAACAGTAAACAATACTTCTTTTTTTACTTCCTGGGAAAAAGACAATGCCGAAACACATAGGCAAAGGCTTAATAGAACCTTTTTGAATTTCATTATAAAGTAATTTATATGCTTTAATCGGTTAAGTAAACGCATCGAAACCAAAAAAATTATGGCTCCTCATTTTTTGCGACCAACAAAAGTAACAATTCGCAAAGATTAAACAAGGATTTTTTTTAGTTGTTACTTACCTCCTGACAGATGTTCGCCCCATAAGGCACAACTTTTTAAGCAGATAGGGAAAACTCAAAAAAATAGGGAGGCGTTCCCCTTCAGAACGCCTCCCCGGTAAAAAAAACTGGTAATCCAAAAAAATCTTTATTTTTTCACAATGATAAAATCCGATCTCCTGTTTACACCGTGTTCTTCATCGGTGCATTTTACGCCATTTTTACACTTATTCCTTAACATTGTTTCTCCATATCCTTTTACGCTCTCAATACGTGCCGGGTCTATGCCTCTAGCAATGATATAATCATAAGTAGACTTAGCCCTGTTTTGAGAAAGCGTCAGGTTATACTCATCTTTACCTCTCGAATCGGTATGCGACTCTATTTTGATAACGATCGCAGGGAAATTTTTCATAATATACACCACTTTATCAAGCTCTGTAGCCGCCTGATCGGTAATGGCATATTTGTCATAGTCAAAATAGATAGGGTTTATATCCACTTTCTCAACATTGTCCTCTTTCCTTACAAGATCGGCATAGTTAGAAAGCTCAAAGTTCACATCTTTGGTTTCTTCACCATTTTTCTTCGAAGTCTGCAGCTCCCTGTCGGCTTTAGTATGATTTTCTTTCGATGCCTCTACCTTAATTTTGCTTCCGCAAGGCACTTTTACCTTATAGGTTCCGTCTTCGCCCGTTTTTACAGAGGCAATTACATCGCCATACTGGTCATACACCTTAACATCGGCCTGATTGATTCCCATTTTATACTTAAGGTTTGTAACCCTGCCCGATACCCATTGGTCACATGGCGGTTCCTGCCTTGTAAAGTAATAAATATCGTCATCGCCTCTTCCGCCCGGCCTGTTCGAAGAGAAGTAACCGTATTTTTTCTCTTTATCTATAATAAAAGAGAAGTCGTCGCGGGTACTGTTTACCTCTGCCCCAAGATTTTTAGGCTCTGAAAATTCAACATCTTTAGCCCATCGGCTCTCGAATACATCCAGTCCGCCCATGCCATAGTGGCCGTCTGACGAGAAATAAAGGATGGAATCATTTACAAATGGAAACATCTCCCTGCCCGTTGTATTGATCTTCGGGCCAAGATTTTTAGGGCTGCCCACTTTTCCGTCGGCAAACACCTCAGCTACATAAATATCGCTGTCTCCATAGCCTCCCGGCATGTCTGATACAAAATACAGTCGTTTACCATCTGAAGATAACGATGGATGCCCTACCGAATAGTCTTTGCTATTGATTGAAAGTTTTTCTGAATTCGTTAGCTTATCACCCTCAATAGTCCCTTTTATGATCTCAAAGTTGTTGGTACCATCTTTAGTATTAAGCAGCTTGTCATTTTTCTTTACCACATTGGCGCTATAGTACACGGTCTTCATATCGGGCGAAAAAGTCAGCGTGGCGTTATGATACTGGCACTGCTCATTCGGGATGAACTTCTTGTCGTTAAACAGCGACCCGTCGGCAGCATTCCTGTCGGCTACAAAAAGCTCCAGGAAAGGCTGGTCATTCCACGAATAGGTTTTACCGCCCACCCTTGTTGTGTCCTTACTCGACGAATACACCACCTGGCTACCATAAAAAGCTGTTCCAAAATCAGACTTATCGGTATTTACCGCAAGGTTAGACACCTTAAAATTAGATGGCGCCTTGTTAAGGCTGTCCAGGTATTTTCGCTGGCTTATCATCTTGTCAATAGCCGCCTGATCGCCTTTGGCCTCAAGCCTTTTTTTCAGAAGATCATCCGCTTTGGCAGTATTTCCTTCGGCGCGTTGCGACTGGATGTATCGATTAAACGAAACGTCATCCATACCCCCTGCCGTAACACCGTCAAGTTTGGTGTACCATCTTAGCGCACTCGATGTATTGCCGGTGTAATAATAAGCATCGGCAACGTTCTTTATCGTTTCTATACCGGGTTCTTTTTCGTTCTCCAGGTATTTCTCATACTCTTTGGCCGCGTCTACATAAGCATATTCGGCAAACAACCTGTTGGCTTTTTTTAGTTTTGCCTGTCCAAAACCGGCAGTAAAACATAAAAGCAGGCTGAGTAAAAATAAATTTCTCTTCATGATGTGTATATTTTAGAAAAACCTTGGCGATTTGATTCTTGTTGCTTTAGGCACTAACTGGAACCTCACAATGATCTCGTGAGAGCCGTCGTTATATTTATTAAGCTCCGTTACCGAATAGTCGTAAGAGTAGCCAATAAAGAAGTTCCTTGATATCTGAAACCCTGCCAGCGCACTCACTGAGTCGTCATAGCGGTACGAAGCGCCCAGCGTTAGCCTTTCCTGCAACAGGAAGTTAGCCGAAATATCTGCTGTAATTGGTGCCCCAGATACAATTTTTGCCATAAAAGCAGGCTTGAACTTCACATTATCCGAAAGGTCAAATACATATCCCCCTATCACATAATAATGAAGCCTGTCAGAAACCTCAGCCTCCTGCACATCATCATAGTAGTCTGATCTTATAAAGTTAGGCACTGATACACCGGCATACCATTTGTCGGTATAATAATACACACCGGCACCTACTGATGGCGATATCTTATTATTAACATTGGTATTAAGCAGTGGGTCACCCCCCTGATAGTAAGTACCTTTAGACCAGTCTATGTTCAAAACCTTCGCTCCTGCCTTTAACCCGAAAGCAATTTTAGAGTTAAAGCTTACCGGTATGGTATAAGAGAAATTTCCGTCAAGGTAAACTTCTTCCGAAGGTCCTATCTTATCGTTTACGGCACTAAAGCCTAAACCAACCTTGTCATTTACCGGAGAATGAATGGTAAATGCCTGTGTAGTGGGAGCTCCGTCTATTCCTACCCATTGCGAGCGGTGCTGCAATGTGGCTTCTAAAAAGCCCGGAGATCCTGTATAGCCCGGATTCACAGTCAGTGTATTGTACATATACTGTGTATATTGGGGTTCCTGCTGTGCCTTAGCGCTAATGGCGGTAAGGATGATACATATCAGGAAATATCTATTTAGAATTGTTGAAGTGATTTTCATACTAAAATATATTTTTTGTTGATGATCAGAGGCAGCAGCATAACTGCCGCCTCATCCTATCTTCGTTTTATCTCGCAATATATAGCCATCCTGTTTTCGATTTGCCATCTACCTCAAGCACATAGAAATATGTTCCTGCCGGCAGCTGTTCGCCTCTTTTTACAACACCATCAACATTGGCAGTTCCGTCAAAGTCATTTGCATAACTTCCTTTGGTGTAAACCAGGGATCCGTACCTGTTGTATATCTCAAGCTTGTTGTTAGGATAAAACTCTATACAATCAATATTGAAATAATCGTTAATGCCGTCGTTGTTTGGCGTAAACTCGCTGTATACAGTCAGACATGAAGGTACCAGTGAAACCCTTGCTTCGTTGTTGCTCAGGTTTGAGTCTACAGGAGAAGAGTCTAATATGTAAACTACATTCTCATAATTTCCACCAAACAATACCCTAGCTTCAATGTTCATAACAGCGTTACTAGCTGCCTCAAGTACCGGTATGCTCCATACGCCTGTAACAACATCATAAGAACCTGTACTTACGGTAACATTTACAAACTCATAACCGTCAGGAAGTATCTCACTTACAATAACATCTGCAAACCTGCTTGCTCCATCATTCGATACCGTGATGGTAAAAATAACATTTTCGTTAATATTTGGAGCAACTATGTTAACAGTTTTCGCTATTCTTAAATCAGAGCAGCTGGTTACCGTAATTTCGCGATCGGCAGAAGCCTCACCTGAACATCCGTTTACATCGGTGTAAGAAACACTTACAAATGCCTCTCCTACCTCTGTCCACCTGATAGTGACAGTATTATCGGCAGCAGTTCCTCCCGCAATGATCTCACCTCCTACTACATCCCAAACATAATTTGAGTTGCCCGACTGGGTTGTATACATGATTTGTTCGCCAAAACATGCTCCGTCCATACCACCGGTTATCGTAGCAGTGCTGCTATTGTAAACAACTACAGTAATTGCCAACCTCACCTGACTTTCACATCCGCCTATTGACAGCGATGCATAGTAGGTACCGTTTGTAAGCGGAGTATTGCTGCTCAATGGCACTCCTCCGGTTGGAGTTGTGTACCATATAACACCCGGCTCATTTACTACAAGGTTAGATACCGTAGCGTTTTCACCTTCACAGAATTCCTGAGTAAGTTCAGCCGCAGTAGGCGTCACACCTGTATTCACACTAACCGTTATCGCAAGGCGCACCGTGCTGTCGCAACCTGTTACAGGATCAGTATATGATGCATAATACGTCGTTCCGTTTACAAGCGGTGTGTTTGCTGTTATAGCAGTTCCACCTGTAGCAGCGGTGTAGAATACCACACCTGTCTGATCTACCTGAATGCTTGCTATGCTTGGGTTATTTACCGCACAGAAATCCTGGGTAACATCACTCGTTGTAGGTGTTATACCGTTGCTAACCGTTACGGTTATCGCAAGGCGCACCGCGCTTTCACAGCCTCCCGGAGACGTTAGCGAGCCATAATATGTCGCACCAGACACCAGTGCATCGGTAGGTGCTGCAACAGTACCTCCTGTCAGGGCTGTATACCATATAACACCGGGCTCATTTACCTGTAGGCTGGCCACTGTAGGGTTATCAATCGCACAGAAACTCTGCGTATTGTCATTCGTTGTTGGTGTAACCCCATTCTGAATGTTTACCGTTATCGCCAATCTTACCGCACTAGGGCATCCATTTGCATTAACAACACTTGCATAATATATTGTATTATTTACAAGCGGTGTTGTTGCAGGTACCACTGTACCACCGGTAGGTGCAGTAAACCATGTTATTCCTGTTCCTATCACATTAATATCAGCAACTGTTGGGTTATCTGCTGTACAGAATATCTGCGACGTGCTTGTGGTACCCGGTGTTGTGCCATTATCTACAGTAACCTGTATTGCAAGACGCACAACACTCTCACAGCCTGTTGCCGGATCGGTGTACGATGCATAATAGGTAGTACCATTTACAAGTGGCGTTGTTGCCGGTAATGCTGTCCCTCCTGTTGCCAGGGTATAGAATACCACTCCTGACTGGTCAGTCTGAATACTGGCTACTGTCGGAGCAGCTGCCCCGCAGAAGAATTGCGTAGTATCTCCTGTTGTAGGTGTAATACCATCATTAAGGTCAACAGTTACCGCAAGCCTTGTTGCACTTTGGCAGTTGCCTATTGTTATACTGCCATAGTAAGTAATACCATCTGCAAGCAATGTCCCCGGAGGTATAATGGTTCCGGCTGTTGCTGCCGAGTACCATACCACTCCTGTTTCGTTTACCTGAATATTAGCTACTGTAGGCATCGCTGCTGTACAGAAGTTCTGGGTAGTATCTAATGTTGTAGGCGTAGGCGCGTCGAAAACTGTTACGGTTATCGCTAACCTTACCGAGCTTTGGCATCCGCTTGCAGTATCCGTCAGTACAGCATAGTATGTTGTACCCGATACCAATACCGTTGTAGAAGCAACAACCGTTCCTCCTGCCGGCGCAGTATACCATATAACACCGGTTTCATTAACCTGTATGTTTGCTACTGTAGGGTTGTTCTGTAAGCAGAAGTCCTGAGTAGTATCTAAAGTTGTTGGGGTAGGCGCGTTACCTACTGATACCGCCACTGCAAGCCTTACTGAACTTATACATCCGGCAGCATTTGTTAGTGAGCCGTAGTATGTACTACCATTTACCAGTGCTGTGGCAGCAGGCAGCGGAGCTCCCCCTGAAGCAGCTGCATACCATGTAACCCCTGTCTCATTCGTTTGGATATTGGCTACCGTGGGGGCAGCGGCAGCACAAAAATCCTGAGTCATATCTGTAGTTGTTGGGGTCGGTGCATCGGTTACCGTTACCGTTACCGCCAATCTCACTGCGCTTTGGCAGCCCGTTGTGGCATTAGTAAGCGATCCATAATAGGTTGTACCGGTAACTAACGGTGTTGTAGCAGGTACAACAGTTCCGCCAGCAGCGGCTGTATACCATGTTACCCCGGTCTCGTTAGTCTGGATAGCAGCAACTGTTGGCGCATTTACCACACAGAAATCCTGAGTAGTATCAAGCGTTGTAGGCGGTGCAGCATTGTTTACCGTTACGGTTACAGCAAGCCTTACTGCGCTTATGCAGCCAGTAATAGCATCGGTCAGTGAAGCATAATAGGTTGTACCCGATGTAAGTACTGTAGTGCCCGGTACTATTGTTCCGCCAATAGCAGCTGTATACCATATTACACCGGCTTCATTTACCTGAATGTTAGCTACCGTAGGATTGGTTACCAAACAGAAGTCCTGAGTAGTATCCAGTGTGGTTGGTGTTGGCGCATTGCCCACAGTCACTGTTACAGCAAGCCTTATACCGCTTGTACATCCGCTTGTTGCGTCAAGTAAAGCGCCATAATATATAGTTCCGTTTACCAGTGGTGTGTTAGCTGCTACTATTGTTGTTCCTGTAGCAGTAGTAAACCATATCACTCCCGCCTCGTTCACCTGAAGGTTAGCTACCGTAGGATTGTTCAGTAAACAGAAGTCCTGAGTAGTATCAAGTGTTGTAGGCGTAGGCGCAGTACCTACTGTTACAGACACCGCAAGGCGTATAGCGCTCTGGCATCCTGAGGTAGCATCTGTAAGCGAAGCATAGTAAGTTGTACCGGTTACAAGCGCTGTACTGTTAGGAACTACTGTTCCTCCCGTTGCTGCCGTATACCAGATTACTCCTGTTTCGTTTACCTGAATATTACCTACTGTAGGGCTGTTTATTAAACAGAAATCCTGAGTTGTATCTACTGTCGATGGCGTTTGTGCATTACCCACAGTAACTGTTACTGCAAGCCTTACAGAGCTTTGGCAGCCTGTAATTGCATCGGTAAGCACACCGTAGTAAGTCACGCCCGATGCCAATGGTGTTGCAGGAGCAACTACCGTACCGGCTGTTGGGGCAGTATACCAGGTCACTCCCGGTTCATTAACCTGAATATTGGCTACTGTAGGGCTGTTTATCAGACAGAAGTTTTGAGTATTGTCTAATGTTGTAGGCGTTGGCTCATCATCTACTGTTACGGTTACTGCAAGGCGTATCGCGCTCTGGCAGGTACCGCTTGTAAGCGATCCGTAGTAAATAGTTCCATTCACCAGCGACTCATTGTTAGCTATTACATTACCTCCTGTTGGAGCATCATACCATACAACACCCGCTTCATTCACCTGTATATTAGCTACGGTAGGATTTGCCGCACGGCAGAAATCCTGTGTTGTATCAAGTGTAGTAGGCGTAGGCGCATTGTTTACCGTTACCGTTACCGCAAGCCTTACCGAACTCGCACAACCATTAGCCGCTGTAAGCGAAGCATAATATGTTGTACCCGATACAAGCGCTGTAGTATTAGGCACTATTGTTCCGGCTGTTGCAGCGGTATACCAAACCACACCCGTTTCGTTCACCTGGATGTTTCCAACCGTTGGGTTATTCGCAAGGCAAAAGCTCTGTGCGTTGTTAAGGGTTGTAGGCGTTGGTGCATTATTAAGTGTTACTGTTATTGCCAGCCTTACCGGGCTTTCGCAACTGTCAGCAGTCCTTAAGATCACTGCATAATAAGTAGTATTGTTTACCAATGCTGTAGTTAATGGTAATGCTGTTCCGCCAGATGCAGCTGCATACCATAATATATTGGTTTCGTTTATCTGTAAGTTAGCCAGTGTTGGCGCATTTACCACACAAAACTCAGGAGTAGTATCCAGTGTTGTAGGTGTAGCTACAGGAGTAATAAGACATGGGTCACATATTGTACCTGTATTGGCATAGTTACCTGTATAGTCGTTATTCAGTACAAATACATTAGCAAGATAGTTGTTGAAATCTCCATTGGCCATGCCTGTAGCTGTCGACTGAGGGTCGCTTGTATTATTGAATAATCTTACCCCTGCAGCACAACACTGTCCGTTTGGCAATACAAAGGTGAACAATAACAGCTCCTGCCCTGCCTGGAAGTTAACCCCGGAACCATTTGTTGCTATGGCGTGGAAATCGTTAGCAGGCTGCGCACCCGGCGCATATACCGTAGAACTGTCGGTCCATAAGCCCCCGTTTACAGTAGTTATTGCAAGAGCAACATCATTTAAAGCTGCCGGAAGCAGTACCGAAACCTGGCTACCACTTGCAATAAAGTAATTCGTTGCCGTAAAGTTTGGCCTTGCATATACTTCATACCTACAAGCTGTAGGGTTAAATCTCACGGTAAGCTCTATTTCCGGTGATACGGTACAATTAGGGTTACCCGGATTAGGATCACACGGATTAAGCGGATTGCTTCCGTTAGTTACCTCAACACCGTCATTTAGCCCATCGCCATCACTGTCCGGATTTGTTGGGTTTGTTCCGATAGATGCTTCAACTGAATTAGTAAGTCCGTCACCATCCTGATCACACGCCGGCGAAGCAGGGTTTGGCGAACAGGCGTTCAGCGGATTGCTTCCGTTAGTAACCTCTGTTCCGTCGCTTATTCCGTCACCATCCGTGTCAGGATTGGTTGGGTTTGTTGTTAAAGTTGCTTCCTGAGCATTGGTCAGGCCGTCGCCATCCTGGTCGCAGGTAGCAAAGTTAGCATTAGGGCTACAAGGGCTAAGCGGATCACTTCCGTTAGTTACCTCAGCACCATCGCTAATTCCGTCACCATCTGTATCAGGATTGGTTGGGTTTGTACCATTGGCTGTTTCCTGGCTTGCGTTAAGCCCGTCGCCATCCTGGTCACAGGTTGGGAAGTTAATGTTAGGCGAACAAGGGCTAAGCGGGTCGCTTAAAGCAGCTACCTCAGCACCATCGTTTATACCATCACCATCTGTATCAGGGTTTGTCGGATTTGTACCGGCCATGGCTTCAGCAGCATTTGTTAAGCCATCGTTGTCCTGGTCACATAGCGGTGAAGCTAAACTAGGCGAACAAGGATTTAGCGGATTGCTGCCGTTAGTAACCTCAACACCATCGCTTATACCGTCATCATCAGTATCTGTATCTGTTGGGCTAGTGCCGTTGGCTGCTTCCTGGCTTGCATTAAGACCATCACCGTCCTGATCGCAGGTTGGGAAGTTAACGTTTGGCGAACAAGGGCTAAGCGGATCGCTTCCGTTCGTTACCTCAGTACCGTCATTTATACCGTCACTATCGGTATCGGCAACCGTTGGGTTTGTACCTGTGGTTGCTTCCTGTGCATTGGTAAGTCCGTCGCTGTCCTGATCGCATAAAGGCGAAGTAGCATTTGGCGAACACGCACTTAGCGGGTTGCTGCCATTGGTAACTTCAGTACCGTCATTTATACCGTCACCATCAGTATCAGGATTCGTAGGGTTTGTGCCGTTTGCGGCTTCCTGTGTATTGTTAAGGCCATCACTATCCTGGTCACATGGCCCTGCTCCCGGATTCGGTATACAAGGGTTAGCGTCATCAGGGTCAGAAGCGTCCGGTGTACCGTCATTATCAGCATCCGAAGGGCAACCTAAAGTAGGCACCGGGCTACAAGGATCTAACGGATTACTACCGTTAGCTACCTCAGTACCGTCAGGTATACCATCACCATCCGTATCAGGATTGGTAGGGTTTGTAGTCAGGTTAGCTTCCTGGGTATTGGTAAGCCCATCACTATCCTGGTCACATGGCCCTGCATTTACGCTAGGGCTACATGGGTTTAGTGGTCCGCTTCCATTGGTAACCTCTGTACCATCGTTTATGCCATCACCATCCGTATCGGGATTGGTAAGGTTTGTTCCTGCTGTAGTTTCCTGTGTATTGGTAAGACCGTCACCATCCTGGTCACATGGCCCTGCAGAAGCATTTGGCGAACATGGATTTAACGGATTACTACCGCCGGCAACTTCAGCACCATCATTAATACCATCGCCATCAGTATCGGCCACCGTTGGGTTTGTACCTGCCGATGTTTCCTGAGTATTGGTAAGCCCATCGCTATCCTGGTCACATGGCCCTGCATTTAAGTTAGGGCTACATGCGATTAACGGATTACTACCGTTGGTAACTTCAGTACCATCGTTTATGCCGTCACCATCCGTATCGGGATTAGTAAGGTTTGTTCCTGCTGTAGTTTCCTGTGTATTGGTAAGGCCGTCACCATCCTGGTCACATGGACCTGCAGAAGCATTTGGCGAACATGGATTCAGCGGATTGCTTCCGCCGGTAACTTCAACACCGTCATTAATGCCGTCACCATCAGTATCTGCAACAACAGGGTTTGTACCTATAGATGCCTCCTGGGCATTCGTAAGTCCGTCGTTATCCTGGTCGCAGGTAGCAAATGCCGGGTTTGGCACACATGGGTTATTATCGTCAGGATCGGTCAGCGAACCTACACCGTCACCATCAACATCTATAATAGAACAAGATGTACCTGAATTATTATAGTTCGTACCATAATAATCCTGAAGGTCGAACACGTTACTCAGGTAATTCCTGAAATCGGCACCACTCATTCCGGCAGCTGCCGACTGAGGATCCGAAGCATTATTAAATATCCTCGCACCGCTCACACAACCTTCGGTAATAGAAAACCTGAACAGCAGCAACTCAGTGCCTGCCGTGAAGTTTACCATTGCCCCATTGGTCGCAATGCCGTGAAAATCATGTGCCGCGTCTGCAGCGGGGGCATATATCTGTGAGTTGTCTACCCACGGGCCGCCATTGACCGAGGTTACCCCTATGCCCACGTTAGAAACAGATGCCGGAAGTAATACCGTTATCTGGCTGCCTCCCCCAAAGAAGAAATTGTTTTGGGTAAAGCTTGGCCTGGCATACACTTCGTATACATTGTTTGCGGAAACATATTTAAGGGTAAGGTCAATTTGCTGCGAAAAGAGGTATTGAGCAGGCATAAATAGCCCGGCCAATAGTAGTATCTTAAGTATAAAACTTTTCATACGCTAATTGTATATGGTTTTTAATTGGGATTGTAAATAAAATGAAGCCTTTATGCGACAGCATTTTATTGCGGCACCTGCTCAGACATTCCGTTATAGTTTGCCAGTATGTTTACATTCAGCGGATAGGTAACAATGATGTTCAGTATAAGCTGCCTGTCATTGTTTGCACCATCATACAGCACTTTCCCGTCAAGGTTTACGTCGCCCGAAAAATAACCTGTCGCATTAGCGAAGTTTAATATCTGCGAAGCATTACCCGGGAATGAAAGCACCTGTGATGCCGATACCTGCCTGTCGTTTGCAGCACCATCATATTTTACCTGCCTGTCATAATTTGCATTACCTGCAAACAATGCCCTTATACTGCCCACTGTGGCCTGAGCCTGCTGCCCGGTAAAGCCGGCATCAGCATATAAGTTGGCATTGGTAAGCGTGGTAAAATCAAGCGATGCCGCCTGGTTTACAGCTGTAAGTGCCTGGTTGTACAAGGCTCCAAAATGGTTCCTGTGTTTGATGGATATCCTGAATGTTGAAGGAAGATTCACTACAAGCGGACCACCATTGGCAGCCACTATATCGCCATCTCTCTGGATAAGGGCAGAAACTGTCCTTATAACCGTTTGTGGCGCAGATGCATCGCGCACCTCTACAAAAACCCAGTCTACAATGGCATTGCCCGTACCGGCATTTGCCTGAAGCACTGTCGATGTCGTAACTTCCGATCCGCCTCCGCCTACATGGGTAAACCTTGCATTAAGGGCACTGCTGTATGGCTGGTTTAACGGAATATAGCCTCCTTCTCTCAGATTGTCGCGCATGAGCCCTCCGCTTGAAGCAAAAAGAGCACCCTGAAGCATCGCCTTAAGTGTAAGGGTCACATCGCAGGTAGCGGTAAGCGTTACCGCTATGGCAAGGCGCGTTGTGCTCTGGCATCCGGTAACGGCATTTGTAAGTGTAGCGTAGTATGTTGTATTGTTTGCAAGCAGTGTCGAAGGCGGCAGTAATGTACCGTTTGTTGGCGCATTATAAAAAGTCACGCCCGGCTCGTTTACCTGAAGGCTTGCTATTGTTGGCGAAGCAAAGCTGCAAAACTGCTGCGAAAGATTGATCGTGGTTGGTGTAGGTACAGGTGTAACCGTAACCGGTACCGCAACACGGGATGACTCTTCTGGACAGCCTATCTTGGCAGCTGCCACATAAAAAGTTGTTGTTGCAGTAAGCGCAGGTGTTACAAAAGGAGCTCCTGAAGCTACCGTTGTAGCCACGCCTCCTGTTGCAACTGTGTACCAGCGTAATTCATTACCCGCAGTAGTAGTAGCTATAAGCGAAGCTGTCCCCCCGGAGCAGGCGAAATAGCTACCTCCTACCGGCGGTGTTATTGTAGGTGGTGCTACAGTTCTTGTTACACCATAAAATTCAAGGTTTTGTGCTACTGATGCACCTACAAGCGAATTGAAGCTAACCACAATTCGGTCTACAGGTGATCCCGGATTTATAGGCACACTGGTAATAACGCCTCCCTGCATGTTGAGCAGGTTAAGCGTTAAAAGCGTAGAAAGTGTCTGGTTAGAAACCTGAGTACCTCCGTTATAGGACATGATCCTGATATTGTTAGCCACATTCAGGTCAAGCAATGTACCTACCAGTCTTATTCTGACATTAAACTGATCGGTAGCGCCTGAGAGGCCTTCAAAGTAAACATTCTGTTGAATAGTCGATCCAACTCCTAAAAGCCCTAAGCTTAATACCGAGAAGTTGGTCGTGTTTGCATCAATGGCAAACTGCGGATTCTGAACACCCGCCGAACCTAATTGCAATGCATCCAAGGTAATACCTGAACCGGTGAAATTAGTAAAGGCCGGCGAACCACAGTTAGCAGGAGCCGAAACATAATAGGCATCAAAAACATTAAGAATTTTTTGAGTGCCTAAACCTACCAGTGATGCTCCAACACGGTTGGTAAGCCTGATGCGGTTATAGGCCGAAGCCGGAGTAATCGCAATGAGATATTCGCCAGCCGGATTAATTACAATACGAAGCCTGTCGCCTGCAAAATCTGCTGTTACATTGCTGTCCCCGTCCAGCACTACAGCAGCATTGTTTTTTGCCTCGACAGTAAATTCCTGATTGCCTACAAGAACAGCTCCAAGCACATCGGCAAGAAGTCCGCCCAGGCTACCACCAAGCAATGATGGTAACAGGTTGTCTTCAGTTGTAATTTTTACATAACTGGTTGTGTTTGCAGGAACCAAACCAGGATACTGAAGCTCTACGTAACCGGAATAGGCTCCGATTCCTAAAGCTACACCTGAGTTAGCCCTAACCTGTGCAGACGTTGCCATGTTCTGGTCATACGACTGAGGTACATTGTCTGCCTGAGAAGATGTGGCAGCATTAGCATAAACTCTCGTTTGCGCATTTCCTGTGTAAGGGCTTAGGAAAAACGCTACTGCGAACAGCAGAAGGAGAATTTGATTTTTGGGAGTAGTTTTTAATACCATAAACTTTTAAGATTAATTTAATAATTCATTGGTTCACGGAGTAAAATTATCCACCTATTAAAGAATAGCCTTAATTTATTACGAATTCCGCATAAGTATCGATGAAATACACAATTTTATCGATTAAAAACGCACTAAATTTCTTACTAAATTATTATACAATATTTAACCTTTTTTAAACAAATTTTTCTTATATTAAAGTGCCTTTTTTTTCTAAAAAATGACCTCTACGCCCCATTTTTAATGCGTTGGCGCACCATCGGGTTAGCATAAACTATACAGCTTTTTGTCGTTACCTTGATAGGGGCTGTAGGAACAGACTCACAATTGATCCCGCTAGCCGTAATAATTGCTGTGCGTCTGAAGAAGGTACTTTTTAGCAATACAAGCGGCTGATAAGTTGCACTTGTTGCACCGGCCACTACAGTCCAGTCGACCCCATTGAGTGAAGATTCCCAACGATAGTAAACTCCAACTGTAGGATCGGCCGATAGCGAGGTGAGTAGCGCAGGCTGTTTAGAGTTACAAATGGTCTGTTCTCCGGCGATAGTTCCTGGAATGGGTTTAGACACAACAATTACAGGCACAGCAATTCGTACACCTACACATGTACCTGAAAATTGTTCGGCATAATAGGTTGTGCTTGCCGATAGTACAGGGGTTGTAAAAGCAACACCACTATTAGTCGTAGCTACTGCTGTCCCGGCAGAGGGTACGGTATACCATCGTATCTGGGAACCGGATGTTACTGTTGCAGTAAGAGATATCGTATTGCCCGAACAGATAGCGCTGTAAGCTGTAATGCCTGGTGCCGAAACCGTTTTGGTTATCAAATGAAAATTAAGATCTTGCGCTCCGCCACTAACAGCCTTTAGCCTAACGATTATTCTGTCTACGGGAAGTCCCGGTGCCATCTTCACAGTCGTTGTGGTAGCTGCAGCCATTGTAAGCGAATTTGCTGCAAGCAATTGAGCCAGTGTTCTCGAAAGTACAAGTGTATCTTTGTTATATGCGGAAACTGTAACATTGGCAGTCAGGCCAAGATTCAACGCTGCCTGTGCTGCACTCAGGCTTATGTTAAAGGTATCAGAACCATCGGACATCGCTTCTAAGTAAGCGGTTTGCTCTATGGTCTGATTACCGGACAGTGCTGCTATATGCAATGTCGAATACGTAGCCAGAGCGGCATCTACGGCTCTTTCGGGAAATGCAAGTGTTACCTGTCCTGAACTTAATGTACCCGATCCCGAAAAAGATGTATATGCCGGAGAATTACATATAGGCACATTGGTAAGGTAATAGGCATCATAAACATACAATCTCATCACACTACCCAGCCCTATTAACGATCCTAATCTATTGGTAAGCCTGATGCGTTTATAGGCTACATCGGGAGTTATTTTCAGGAGGTACTCCCCTGCGCCATTCATTACCACACATAGCTTTGTGGTAGCAAGTTCACCGGCATCCTGGCTATCTCCGGTTACTTCAACTCCTCCACTGCTGTTTTTTACATCTACTGTAAATTCCTGATTACCAAAAAGAACCGCACCTAATAGCCCACTAAGCGCTCCACCCAGCAAAGAACCCAAAAGACTCTGTTCTGTCCCTATCTTTACATAAGATGTAGTATTAGGCGGCAAGCTGACCGGAAACTCCAATTCTATATAACCTGCATAGGCTGGTGATACAAGAACAATTCCATTACTTGCCCTAACACTTGCAAAGGTGGTAAGATCGCTATCATAAGCTCTTGTGGCATTATCAGTATCAGCAATAAAAGTGGGAACAACGGTTGCATAATTCTTTGTCTGCCCATGAACGTTAATAAAAAACAACAGAAAAAATGCCGCACAGCAAATGTGCAGGATATATCCTGTTTTTATGTTTCCCCCGGTAATCAATTGGCTTTCAGATTAATTTACAGCTAATTAGCAATTTCCGGTAAAACTAAATCTTCCGCGCGCGCGCGACAGAACTTTCAAAAAAGCGTCGATGTAAATCACATTTTTATCTATGAAAGGAACATACTATCTTTGCTCCCATAAAAAAGGAAAAACCTATTTTTGCATAATTATAAGAAAGAGGCAGAGCGCATGAACTTTGATAAAGAAATTGAGAGAAGACGTACTTTTGGTATTATTTCCCACCCGGATGCCGGTAAAACAACATTGACCGAGAAGCTACTTCTATTTGGAGGTGCTATCCAGGAGGCAGGTGCTGTAAAAAGCAATAAGATAAAAAAAGGCGCAACCAGTGACTTTATGGAAATCGAAAGGCAAAGGGGAATCTCTGTTGCCACATCTGTACTTGCTTTTAATTATGAGGACAAAAAAATAAACATCCTCGATACTCCCGGCCATAAGGATTTTGCAGAAGATACCTTCAGGACACTTACAGCCGTAGACAGCGTTATCGTTGTGATTGACGTTGCAAAAGGGGTTGAGGAACAAACAGAGAAACTGGTACAGGTTTGCCGTATGCGAAACATACCTATGCTGGTTTTTATCAATAAGCTTGACCGTGAAGGTAAAGATGCGTTTGACCTAATGGACGAGGTTGAACAAAAGCTGGGCCTTACCGTAACACCTTTGAGTTTCCCCATAGGAATGGGGTATGATTTCCAGGGTATTTATAACATCTGGGAGAAAAACATCAACCTTTTTAGCGGTGACAGCCGTAAAAACATTGAAGAAACCATTGCCTTCAGCGATATAAATAACCCGGAACTTGAAAAGATAATAGGCCAGAAACCTGCCGACAAGCTAAGGGAAGAACTGGAGCTTATCGATGAAGTTTATCCGGCATTTGACAGGCAGGCTTACCTTGATGGTAAACTGCAGCCTGTATTCTTTGGTTCGGCACTTAATAACTTTGGTGTACGCGAACTGCTTGACTGCTTTATACAGATCGCACCTTCGCCAAGGCCAAAAGATTCTGACACCAGAACTGTTGAACCGGATGAGAAAAAATTTGCAGGCTTCGTATTTAAGATACATGCAAACATGGACCCTAAACACCGCGACAGGATCGCTTTCGTAAAGATCGTATCGGGAACATTCGAAAGAAACAAACCCTACCTGCATGTACGTCTTGGCAAGAACCTGAAATTTTCGAGCCCTAATGCTTTCTTTGCCGAGAAGAAAGAAATCGTAGACATCTCATTCCCTGGTGATATAGTAGGTCTCCATGACACCGGTAACTTTAAGATTGGTGACACCCTGACTGAGGGCGAACTAATGAGCTTTAAAGGGATCCCGAGCTTCTCTCCGGAACACTTCCGTTATATCAACAATGCCGACCCGCTAAAGTCCAAGCAGCTTGAAAAAGGAATTGACCAGCTAATGGACGAGGGTGTAGCACAGCTGTTTACCCTTGAAATGAATAACCGTAAAGTAATAGGCACCGTAGGGGCACTACAGTATGAGGTTATTCAGTACAGGCTGGAGCATGAATATGGCGCAAAATGTTCTTATGAAAACTTCCCTGCTTTTAAAGCGTGCTGGGTGAAACCGGACGATGCTAAAAACGAAGAGTTCGCCGAATTCAAAAGAATCAAGCAAAAATTCCTGGCCAAAGATAAATACGGTCAGCTGGTATTTCTTGCCGACTCCGATTTTTCGATACAGATGACGCAGTCAAAATACCCTTCTGTAAAGCTTTTCTTTACTTCTGAATTTGACTAATGCAGTTTAACCGATAAATATACCTTTGGTCGCTTAATCATCTATTAAACGAAAAAAGAGCCTTATTTTTAACAACCAGTACACTACGTTTATTTTAAAGACTTAGCCGGTATTCCAGCAACTGTTGTTTTTGTAAACAACAGTTGTGCCATGCAACATCTTACTCATTTGCAAGGCCTAAGAAAATACCTGCTTAACTATTTTGTAAGTACAGACTATCTCTGTACACATACCTTATGGGGTATGCTCAATGGTATTTAAGAAAAAACGTATGCTATCAAATCTTAATATAAAAAAATATCTATACCTGCTTTTCCTGGCAGTAGGCCTAATCTGTAGTACCGGATCAAGAGCCAACACCCATGAAAGGGCAATTCCGTATATTGACCATAAAAAAGCCATTTCAGGTGAGCATTCGGGTAATACAGTACACCCGGGTGAAGATGATTTACTTTTGCAAATCAGCCACAACCACCGCATGCTTTTATGTCTGAGCCTTACATTTACTGTTTGCTGTTCTCTCCTTGTCTATTTCCTTGTAAAAGCAAAACATAAGCGCGAACGCTTTATGGAGGGATATCTTACTGAGATACGCATTGCAAAAAAAGTACATGATGAAATTGCCAATGAGATCTACGGAACGATAAATTATCTTATTTCCGAGAAAGAACTTACCAATGAAGCCCGGAAACAACTCATATCAAAGCTTGACGACATTTACCTGCTCACCAAAAACATATCGCGGGAAACAAATAATATCGAGACCGGTTACGATTACCCCGAACATCTGAAGCTAATGCTGACAGGCTATGCCGGAGATACTATAAACGTGATCATAAAGGGGATGGCCGAAATCAACTGGAATAATGTGAACCCCATAAAAAAAATAGCTACATATCGCTCTTTACAGGAGCTTATGGTAAATATGAAAAAACACAGTGGTGCCACATTGGTAATAATAGATTTCTCCCTACACGGGAAAAAACTCGAGATCACTTACACAGACAATGGCTGTGGCGCAACAAAAGAACAACTGTTCTCGAAAAGCGGGCTGCTAAACATTGAAAACCGTATGAACTCAATAGACGGACAGGCAATAATTGAAGAAGAAGCCGAAAAAGGGTTTCATGTAATGCTGCATTACCCGGCTTATACCGCATATTAAAATTGATAATAACCCATCATGTTTCCCCTACATGTTTAAAAAAATTTTAATCCTCGAAGATATAGACAGCATTAGCATCGGCGTTAATGCATTACTTAATGAAAACTTTTCGTTTGAAATACATACGGCAAAATACTGCGATGATGCTTATCTGAAAATTAAAAAAGCTATCATTAACAATACTCCTTTTGACCTCATCATTACTGATCTTTCATTTAAAAATGATCCCGGCCGCGATACACAAATCGCAACAGGAGAGGCGTTTATTAAGCGTATGCGCGATGAGGACATCCACACGAAGATCATTGTTTATTCGGTTGAAGACAAACCCTACCTCATCAGGTCGTTGCTTTCAAAAAATGCTGTCAGCGGATTTGTAGTCAAAGGCCGCGAGAGCAGTAACGAACTGGTTGAAGCAGTGATTGAAACAGCAAAAGGAGGAATCTATATATCTCCGGAATTTGCCTCTGTACTTAAACAACAATCCTTATTTGAAATTGACATGTATGATGTCGAAATCCTGAAATTGCTATCTGAAGGCTTTGCACAGGATGATATCAGCAGGATATTTAAACAAAAAGAATACCCCTCACCCAGCACAAGCAGTATCGAAAAAAAAATCAACCGACTGAAATATGTCTTAAAAGCAAATAACAGTATTCATCTTGTGGCCATAGCAAAAAACATGCGAATCGTATAAAAAGTAAGAATTCACTTTACGTTATGCCAACACAGTATGCAGTTCATCGATTTTAACATTTATTTAACATTTGTTTACGGAAAACCGTAAAGATTGAAACCGTAAAAACAGTAACTTTAAATAAATATGTAGAATTGTACCTACAAACAGAAAGTTGAGTTAATTAAAACATAATTTATTTGGTTTGTTAAATATTTTACAATAAAACACTAAATAGTATTAATTATACCTGTATTTTTGCAGAATAGACATTTTCGTACAAATATATAAGAAAATTCGCAAAATAATAAACACAATTTGCATCATTGCAAGCAAAACTTATATTTAAAAAATAAATAGACAGCCTATGAAACACTAACAACAATCAACCTTAGCCCCCACCCACACATTAAACAAACCCAAAACGTACGAGACTTATGAAGTATATAATTATCAAAGGCGCTAGAAGTTCGGGTAAAGCCGAAACCATCAATGCAGTCTGCAAGAAATTAAAGCCGGATGCAATACGCAAAGTATATTTTTCCGAATCAGGGAAAGTATCACTTGAAAGTATCGCTCCCGCAACAGGCATAGCAGACGGTACTTATATAGTTACAGTGAGAAAAAAAAACATACTGATGGTGTCAGGGGCACCGACAGAACAAAAACAAAAAATAACGAACATCATGGAGTCGGTTTTTCACTTAAACTTGAAACCCGATTTTGCCATTGTAGCCATGAGAGGCCTTGAAAAATTAAAAGATTTTTCGACATCTAAAGAGCTTGAAAAATTTGGCAAATGCATCTATGAAACAAAAATATGGAGAATCCCATCTTATACCTTTCACCTTACAGAAGAATGGAATAAGCGTATATCATATATAACAGCCATAACGCTGCATAATCTATGATCTATATATAAGGCTCCTTAGCAGGAGCCTTTAATTTTATTTAAAATTTAGATACTATGTGATTTATATTTATTAACTTTAATATCATAAACCACTAAAAAGCAAATAATTACAAACCATCCAACAACAACCAATTATTAAAAACCCAACGAGCCTATGAAAAAATAAAGACCATAAAAAACCCGTTTACTTCAAAAATCCACACCTTAACAACCCCAAATCACCGGAAAAATGAAGTATATAGTTATTAAGGGTGCCAAAAGTGCCGGAAAGGCTTCGACCATAACCGAAGTTTGCACAAGGCTAAAACCGGATGCCGTTAAACGCGTCTATTTTTCAGAGTCAGGAGCAGTAGCAACAGAAAACATCCAGTCCCCAAAAGGCATTGCCCAGGGAACATTTATTGTTACAGTACGTAAAAAGAATATCCTTGTCGTTTCTGCTTCTCCTACAGAGCAGAAAAAAAGGATAACTTCTATAATGGAATCAGTATTAAAGCTTAACATTAAACCTGATTTTGCTATTGTATCAGTATGCGGGCTCGAAAGGCTTAAAGATTTTTCTACCTACAAAGAGCTTGAAAACTATGGTAAATGTATCCATGAGACTAAAATATGGCGTATACCATCGTATAACTTCAACCTAACAGATGAATGGAATAAAAGGGTATCATATCTAACAGCGATTACATTGCATAACCTCTGACCAGAATTATTAAAACTCAGTACAAAAAAACAGGGACCCTAAAGTCCCTGTTTATATATATTAATAGAAGCACTTCCATACCTGGACACAATAAGGTGAAAGCGTTATACCCCTTGCTCCCCCGCCAAAATCTACATTTGGGCTACCGAAGATCAGCTTCATATCGTCTAGTCTGAGGATACTGGCATCGTCAATTCTTGTAAATTCTTCCTTACCCGAAAGGTTAATCATCACCAGCACTTTATTCTTTCCGTCATCTCGTACAAATGACACAACATTATCGTTATTATTCAGTAGTTTTTCATATTTACCCTCAGCCACGGCCGGCTGCATTTTTTTCATCCGTATCAGTTGCTTATAGTACCCCCATAAAGATTCGGTATTCTTTTGTTGCTCTTCAAGTGAAACCCCATCAGAATCAGCTGCACTTCGATTTTCCCAGTATTGCCCGGCATCTTTATACCACGTAGCCATACCCTGCCCTTCATTGGACGCATACCATTCAAAGGCTTCCCTCGACGGTATGCCGTCACCGTCGGTACCGGTATTTAACGGTTTGCCCATCATCCCAATTTCCTGCCCATAATACATACACGGTACACCGCCTAAAAGGAAGCTCAGTCCTGCAGCCAGTTTAAGTTTGCCTAAATTCATAGTAGGTAGTGAGGCGATCCTTTGGGTATTTTCATTTTCGATAAAGGGAACCGGTATCTTCCCTGCGCCAAGAGTTGAATAAGTACTGTCGACAGCTGTCATTATTTTTTTCTTATCAAAAGAAACAATTGCATCCCTTAATTTCATCGATGACACCCTGTCAAAACCGGCTTTAGCATATAGATCGTTTCCAAAATTTACAGAAGTCGCCTCTGCAAGAAACTGCAATGCAGGATTTACTTTCTTCAGGCCGGCAATCAATGGAGCATAAAATTCTTTAAGCTGATTTGATGTTTTGCCCGAATTATCGAGCTTATCTTTTACATCAACGATCCTGAAACCATCAACGCCATCGTTAAAATTACCATCACCATTAGGATCAGCCCAGTATTTTAATGCCTTGCTATAATAAGCCGCAACTTTGGCATTTTTAAGATTTACCGCAGCTACCTGTTCTTTAGCTCCATTATAAGTCGTTATTTCAGGCAGCAGGAAAGGCTTTTCGTTTTTTGGGTCAGTATAATAAATGTAACTACTGTATAGCGATTTTGTGTTTTTAAACGAATCGGTAAACCACAGATGTTTTGCACCTACATATTGCAGGTCTACTTCCTGGTACATTTTCATCTTTCTTAAATGGATGTTTTGTATAAGGTCGCGGTATTCTTTAAAATTCCCATACTCCCCGTCAGTTTTTTCAAGATCAACAGCATAAAGGTTATGGTAAAAATCAGACTGGTATATGGGTGATAATGATATGGTAGTAACCCCAAACTGCTGCAGGTAATCCAGCTTTTGCAATATTCCGGTCAGGTCACCCTGACCATCGCCGTTACTGTCAAAAAAACTGCGGGTAGATATGTGGTACATTACTTCATGCTGTGCAAAAGCAGGCGTAATACACAGGACACTGATGGCAAGCACAATTGATCGTAGCATAATAAATAATAAAGTTTGTTTCAAATATAAGGGATTTACTTAATGATTTAATAGTCACATAACAGCTAAACGGCATCATTACCTACTTATAATTGCTATTTTTGCCCTAATAAAAACAATCCCAATGCTTATAATAGGAATCGCCGGTGGTACCGGAAGCGGAAAAACAACTGTAGTGCAACAGATAATGAATGAGTTACCTTCCGAAGAAGTGGGTATAATTTCTCAGGATTCCTATTACAGGCAAACAAACGGACTTAGCTATGAAGACAGGGCAAAAATTAACTTTGACCATCCTAATGCTATTGACTTTGAATTAATGGCCGAACATCTTGCCGCTCTTAAAGCCGGAGATGCAGTAGAACAGCCTGTATACTCTTTTATTACCCATAACAGGACAAGCGACACCATAATCACACATCCAAGGAAAGTGATGATCGTAGAGGGCATCCTTATACTGGGAGACGCAAAGCTCAGGGATATGTTTGATATTAAGATATTTGTTTATGCCGACCCTGATGAGAGGCTTATCCGTCGTTTAAAACGTGATATTGCCGAACGTGGCCGCGACATGGATGAAGTGCTTAGCCGCTATAAAAACACCCTTAAACCCATGCATGAGCAATTCATTGAGCCTACCAAAGCCCATGCCGATATCATCATCCCGCATGACAGGTACAATACTGTTGCCATAGATGTGGTAAGAGCAGTTATACATCAGCGTTTGGCATAATTCAGGCCTTTGTCTGAAGGTATTTTAGCGCAGCCAGTACTTTTGGGATTTCTTTTACCCGGGCTTCGGTCCAGAAGTATCTGTCAAGATAGGCCGAGTTATTCAGTATTACCGAAAATATTTGGGTAGTGTCTTTTATTTCGAATTTTAACGTAAGCTCATTCGAATTAAAAATATATTTCACCGTTTTCTTTTTACCGGCCGAAGAACCAAGATTCGGTATTACATATTGTTCCAACCAGACGATCATGTCATCTATTTCTTCCATGCCTACCCAGGCATCTTCTTTTACCCTGAAGTTATCTGTATTTTGTTGGGTTATCAGATATTCGGTCGTAACATTCAGCCCATAGATTTTCGTATGCTGCTTCAGGTCTACAATTTCAGCCGGATAAAACTGTACCGTTTCATTCCACCCCGATTTAAAAATAGCCGATTCATTCTCATCCAGATTGATCTGAATATAGCTCGACCTGTCGATAAACTCAGAGGCAGAAGATAATTTTTCGTTTTGCGCGGCACATTCCACACCTATAATAATAAGGGCAAACAGGTACAGGTTTTTCATAAGGAGATTGTTTTATAGTTTTTAAACTGCAAAACAAAAGTTATTCCAATATTGAATTTAGTGTACAAAAGTTTGTAATTTAAAATCTGTCTTTTGGTATTTTGATGTAATTTAGCACCATGAAATTCTTCAAAAACTTAACCGCACGCTACCCTCTCCTTAAAATACTGGGGAACAGATATGTATTGGTTATTATTTTTGTAGGGGTATGGTGGTTCTTACTGGATAATTACTCTTATTTTGAAAACAGGGTACTCGACAAAAAGATCGAAGAACTGGAAGCCAATAAACGTTATTACATCCAGGAGATAAAAAAAGACAGCATCAGTATAAAACAGCTGAACAACACCGACCAAACCGAAAAATATGCGCGTGAGAAATACTACATGAAACGCGAAAATGAAGATGTTTATATCATAGAATTTGAAGATAGTATCCCGGCAGACGAACAGGGTACAAGATCTCTTTAATATATTCCCGCATGAGCGACAAGCTATTTAATGAATTTGAACCCGTTACTTCCAAACAATGGAAGCAGCAGATACAGTTTGAGCTGAAAGGCGCAGACTATAATGAAACGTTGGTTTGGGAAAGTCCCGAAGGCATTAAGGTAAAGCCATTTTATCATATAGACGAATTTAGGCAGGGGCCTGCCGTTGCGGGTAAAGCTGCCGAATTTACCATTTGCCAGAATATATATGTTCACGATGCCGAGAAATCGGCAGGAAGGGCTATATCTACCCTTAAACGTGGTGCCGAAAGCATCCGTTTTACATTGGAGAACGAAAATGCCGACCTTACTACCCTGCTTTCAAAAGTACCTGACAGCACCCCTGTGTATTTTTATTTGGAATTCTTATCAATCGATTTCGTAAAAAAACTGGATGCTTTAGCTAAGGAAAGAAATGCTGATTTTTATGTTCAGCTTGACCCTATAGGGCAACTGGCAAAAGAAGGCAATTGGCATACCAATCTGGAAACAGATATTGAAGCATTAAGTACTATTGCCATAGCCTGCTCAAACATTCATTTCTTAAGTGTGGATAGCAGCCTGTACCAAAATGCAGGAGCAAACATTGTACAGCAGATTGCTTATGCTTTGGCACATGCCAATGAATACTTTAACCGCGTTGCTACCATCAACAAGCCTGTTGTGCTTCAGGTAGCCGTAGGTACCAACTACTTTTTTGAAATCGCAAAGCTGCGTGCCATGAGGACACTGTTTAACCTCATCGCGGCAGAATATGACCATACGTTCGACTGCCATATCATGGCCACTCCAACGAAACGCAACAAGACACTTTATGATTATAATGTGAACATGCTGCGCACCACTACCGAATGCATGAGCGCAATCCTGGGTGGTGCCAATACAGTTGCTAATCTTGCGTATGACGCGCTTTACCACAAAGACAATGAGTTTGGCGACCGTATAGCCCGTAACCAGCTATTAGTACTGAAACACGAAAGTTATTTTGATAAGGTAAACAATCCGGCAGACGGTGCTTACTATATTGAAGAACTTACGGAACAGCTTGCCGAAAAAGCCCTTGCTTTGTTTAAAGATATTGAAGCTAACGGAGGTTTCCTTACACAGCTTATGGAAGGGACTATCCAACGTAAGATACAGGAGAGTGCCGCCAAAGAGCAGGAGCTTTTCGATCAGGGCAAAGAAGTATTATTGGGTACCAACAAATACCCTAACAAGAACGACCGTATGAGCCATGACCTGGAACTATATCCTTTCGTTAAGACCAACCCACGAAAAACGCTTGTATCTCCCATTATAGAGAAAAGACTTGCGGAAAAAGTGGAACAGGAACGTTTAGAAAGTGAGAAGGTTAGCGAATAATCAAAATGATTATCTTTAATAAAAAGAAATATGGAAGCTATAAGACAATTCATAAAAGTAAATGGTCGTAATATAAATATTACCCTACCGGAAGATTTCAATGCCGATGAAGTAGAAGTAATTATTTTGCCATCTGCTAAACAATATAACCCTGTACCTGAATGGCAAATGCAGCAGGTTCGTGAACGCAGTGAAGCTTATCTCAAAAATCCATCATCGGCTGAAGATTTTGATAAAGCCATGAAAGATATTGAGGATGAATTATAAAGTTATCATTTTTTCGGAAGCAAAATTAGACGTTAAGGAAACTGCAAATTGGTACAACGATAAACAGCAAGGATTAGGAAAACGTTTTATCACAGCAGTAAAAAACGAAATATCAATTATTAGACAAAATCCGTTCCTATACGAAATTCGTTATGATGATGTAAGAACTGCTTTAATAGAAACATTTCCTTATTTAATTCATTTTGACATTATTAATCATACTGTATTTATAAAAGCAGTTTACCATACTTCCAGGGATTCTGAAATTTGGATTGAACGATAGACATGACAAGAAAAAACATACAACATATACAACTTAAGCCTCAGGCAGAAGATCAATCCGTGAACGCGGAGCAAAATTCTTTTTTGACTGCCGAAGGAATTGAAGTAAAAGAAAACTATTCTGAAAAGGATATCGAGAACCTGGAGCACCTTGCATTCGGTGCCGGCTTTGCGCCAAACCTTCGTGGGCCCTATGCTACCATGTACGTGCGCCGTCCGTGGACAGTGCGCCAATATGCAGGTTTCTCTACCGCCGAAGAAAGTAATGCCTTTTACCGACGTAACCTTGCAGCGGGTCAGAAAGGGCTTTCGGTAGCGTTTGACCTTGCAACGCACAGGGGTTACGACAGTGATCACGAGCGTGTGGTAGGTGACGTAGGTAAAGCCGGTGTTGCCATAGACAGCGTTGAGGACATGAAGGTGCTGTTTGACCAGATTCCACTAAATGAGATGTCGGTATCGATGACCATGAACGGTGCGGTATTGCCTATCATGGCCTTTTATATCGTAGCAGCCGAAGAACAGGGCGTTGCGCCTGAGCTTCTTTCTGGGACGATACAGAATGACATCCTTAAGGAGTTCATGGTGCGTAATACGTACATCTACCCTCCTGCCCCATCCATGAAAATTATCGCTGATATTTTTGAATATACAAGCCGCAAGATGCCAAAATTCAACTCCATCAGTATCTCAGGCTACCACATGCAGGAAGCCGGTGCTACTGCCGATATTGAGTTGGCATACACCCTTGCCGACGGACTTGAATACATCCGTACGGGACTTGCCGCAGGGATGAAAATTGATGAGTTCGCTCCGCGCCTTTCGTTTTTCTGGGCTATCGGGATGAACCATTTCATGGAAATTGCCAAGATGCGTGCAGGCCGTATGCTTTGGGCAAAATTGCTGAGGCAGTTTGAACCAAAAGATGATAAGTCACTTGCATTACGTACTCACTGCCAGACTAGCGGATGGAGCTTAACCGAGCAGGATCCTTTCAACAATGTGGCGCGTACAGCTATCGAGGCTGCCGCTGCTGCCTTTGGAGGAACACAGTCTTTGCATACAAATGCACTTGATGAAGCTATTGCCCTTCCAACTGATTTCTCTGCACGTATCGCACGTAACACACAGATCTTCCTTCAGGAAGAAACCAAAATAACAAAAACAGTTGACCCATGGGCAGGAAGCTACTATGTAGAAAGCCTGACCGATGAGATTGCTAAAAAAGCATGGGCATTGATTGAAGAGGTTGAAGAACTGGGCGGCATGACCAAAGCCATTGAAGCAGGTATACCAAAACTTCGCATTGAAGAAGCCGCAGCACGCAAACAGGCACGTATAGACAGTAGTCAGGATATCATTGTTGGTGTAAACAAATACCGCCTTGAAAAAGAAGACCCGCTTCATATATTAGACGTAGACAACCAGATGGTGCGCCGTCAGCAGATAGAGCGCCTTGACCAGATAAAAGCGACACGCGACAGCCAGAAAGTGGCGGCATGCCTTGCAAAGCTGACTGAGTCAGCTACAACAGGCAAAGGCAACCTGCTTGAACTTGCTGTAGATGCGGCACGCAACAGGGCTACTCTGGGTGAGATAAGCGATGCGCTTGAAACGATTTTCGGAAGGTATAAAGCACAAATTAAATCATTTAGCGGAGTGTACAGCAAAGAGATCAAAAACGACGAGAGCTTTGAAAAAGCAAAACAGCTTGCTAATGAATTTGCAAAGCTGGAAGGCCGACGTCCAAGGATAATGATCGCCAAAATGGGACAGGACGGACACGACCGTGGTGCCAAAGTAGTAGCTACAGGTTATGCCGATGTAGGCTTTGATGTGGACATTGGCCCACTATTCCAAACACCGGCTGAGGCAGCTAAACAAGCCGTTGAGAACGACGTTCACATTCTTGGGGTATCTTCATTAGCCGCAGGGCATAAAACGCTTGTACCACAGGTTATTGAAGAACTTAAGAAATATGGCCGTGAAGATATCATGGTTATTGTGGGCGGGGTTATCCCGGCACAGGATTACCAATACCTGTTTGATAGTGGTGCCGTGGCGGTATTTGGACCTGGTACCAAGATCAGTGAGGCAGCTATCAAAATACTTGAAGTACTTATAAAAGGATTTGAAGAGTAATATATACACCTGATGAGTTCGCTTATCAGGTGTTTTTTTTATTTATCTATGCCAAACAACAAATACATCCTGATTTTATTATTGCTGTTACCTTTCTTATGTTTCAGCCAGATTAAGACTGTGAAGCTTAAAACGAACGACATTCCAAAAACAATAAGTTACAAAGGAACCGTTGTTGCTGCAATACGTTACAATGACAAGGTTGGTGACAACATACTTCTTGCGACTGAAAGTGGTACTATCGATGATATAAAAACTACTGATACGTCACCTACTGATAGTGCCAGCATTACAGCTTATCTTTATACATTTAAAGAAGGAAACTGGGCATTAAATTGGAAAATATACGATTTTGTAGAAGAGTGTCCGGTAGATATCGAACTGAACTTCATTACACCGGCTATATCTGTTACCGACCTGAATAAAGATGGTAAAGCTGAAGTATGGGTAATGCATAAGGTGGGTTGCCATGGCGATGTAAGCCCTGTCAGCATGAAACTCATCATGTATGAGAATGGAAAAAAATACGCGATGCGTGGCGAAAACAGGGCTCATGTTGGTTATAATGAATATTTGGGAGGCGAGTATACTTTTGACACCGTTTTCAGGCAAGGACCTAAACAGTTCAGGGATTATGCTACACAACTTTGGAAAAAACACATTTTGGGCAAATAACCATTGTCCCAATTGTACAATTTAGTGTACTCATAATTATTGAGATTTGTAATAAACAGATTTAAATATGAATACATTTCGTTATCTGATCACTTTTATTTCATCAGTTTTAATTCACCAATACTCACATTCACAAGAATATAAACAAGAATATCTTCAAAACAATTCGTCAGTTTTGGATGAAAGCTATGTGTTTCCCCTAAAGGATGCAAAGATCATAGGCTTTGGGGCTTATCACGGAAGTTCTTTAACTGAGATCGCAGAATTACAACTCTTACAATCGGTTCATAAAAGTCAGAATATCTCATTTTACTTTCCGGAAACCGACATCAGCCTGGCTCATTATTTTAATGAATACCTTAAAACAGGAAATGAAAACCTGCTAAAAGACCTGATTGAACATTATGGCACACGCATTCCACAGGAAAAGACCATTGATGTCCTGGAAAAATGGAAAGTACTAAAAAAGATTAATGATAAGCTCCCCGAAAAAAATAAAATTACCGTACTGGGTGCTGACCCGATTGTTACTTATAAATATACCTACAAGCACCTGTTGGAAATTATAAAAAACCACAGGCAATTCCCTCTGATAAACCAACTGGAAACCACGTTCCTAAAAGACACTACCGACTATTCCCCCTATTATGACAGCTATTCTAAAACACAATTAAAGTCATTTGTTGCCGACTACGATAAGAATTCGGGAAAATACCTTTCGTCTGTAAAAGAAAAAGAATTACTGGAACATATTATCAGGAATATAAAGACCAGCTTTGTGAGTTACAACCGCGAGAAAGAGATTTACAGCAACTACATAAACCTTAGAAAAATTTATTCTATTAAAAATCAGTTGCAATTTTTCCGTTATGGCTTTTTCCATCTGCTAAAAACTAAAGAAGGAAAACATGAGACTTTTTTTTCCATGCTCATCAAAAATAACATTTACCACAAAGAAAGTATCGTTTCTGTTTTAGGATACCTCACTGAATCGGAAGTGATGGTAAATACAAAATTTGACGACAACGATAATTTTACCAGTCAGGTAAATGAAGGTGGCAATGCCATTGGCGATGCTCCTGACGAATATTTTAAAGGCATCGATAACATTAAAACCAAAAAGCTTTCTGACCTGACAATTTTCTGGATTAATACACCTAACAGCCCTTACCATCAGGACACTGACCTTATTGAAGTTATTGAGATTCCGCAAAAAAGAAAGATTGATTATGGTAACAGCACTACGACTGACTTTATTGATTTTGCCATCCTTATAAGTAATTCGAAGGCTTCGAAAAGCATTTACAGCCAGCCTTAGTCATCTTTTAATGATTAATCATTATTTTTGAGTTACAAAAACGCATTACTATGGACATTAAAAAAGTATTTGAGAATAACACAGAATGGGTAAAGGCCCAACTGGAAAAACCGGATTATTTCAAAAACCTCGCTGCAGGCCAGGCGCCGGAGATCTTATACATTGGCTGCTCAGACAGCCGCGTAACGGCCGAAGAGCTTATGGGGCTACAGCCCGGCGATGTGTTCGTACACCGTAATATTGCCAATATGGTCCCTAATACCGACCTGAATGTGCTATCGGTTATCAACTATGCCGTACAGCATCTTAAAGTAAACCATGTGGTGGTTTGTGGGCATTATAACTGTGGCGGTGTTAAGGCTGCTATGGAACAATCTGATTTAGGTATACTCAACCCTTGGCTGAAGAACATCAGGGATGTTTACAGGATTCACAGGCGTGAGCTTAATGCTATTGAGGATATGGCAGCACGCTATGACCGGTTCGTTGAGCTTAATGTCCAGGAGCAGTGCATCAACGTTATTAAGGCTGTAGAGGTACAAAGAGCTATTATAGACAGGAATCTTACCGTACACGGTTGGATATTTGACGTAAGGACAGGAAAACTGATAGACCTTGCCATAGATTTTGAAAACATTACAAAGAACATATCCGATATATACAGGATAGATTAAATAAAAACGCCGCTGAATCCAGCGGCGTTTTTATTTGTATAATTTACATTACATATCAGTAATGATGAATTCGCTTCTTCTGTTTTGCTGATGCTCTTTCTCGGTACATTTTACCCAGTCGGCACATTTATTTACCAACTGCGATTCTCCATATCCTTTAGCGGTAAGACGTTTAGAATCGATGCCTTTTTTGATAATGTAGGCCATGATCTCACGCGCCCTGTTTTCAGACAATAGCTGGTTTTGATTTTCAGGTCCTCTCGAATCTGTATGCGACCTCACGTCAATCTTAACCGTTGGATATTCTTTCATGAAGGCAACAACCTTATCTAGCTGTATGGCTGCATCAGGACGTATATTATACCTTCCTGTATTAAAGTAAATCTGTTCAATACGGAATTTTTTTGCAAGGTCAAGACCTACTACCGGAGCAGCATTCTCATACAAGTTTGGCGCTTCAGGTACAATTACTTTCTCCGGCTTTTCCATTATGGCAGGGAGTACAACATCGCCTTCAAGCTCAGTAACTTCGGTTGCCAGCTCTTTAGGAAGATAATCCTGGGCAGCAACTTTTACAGTATATGCTTTTTCGCAGTCAACGCCAAAATAATATATACCATCCTGAGCGGTAACAATCTCTTCTATAATATTCTCGTCGGCATCATACAGGGCAACTTTAGCACCCGTAATAGCCTTCTTGGTTTCTTTATCAGATACAATACCCGATATGAACTGCCTGCAGGTAAAATCTAATGCAATATATTCCGTAAGGCTATATACATCATCATAACCGATACCACTCGTCCTGTTAGACGAAAAATATCCGGTACGGCTTTCTTCGTTGATGATAAAACCAAAATCGTCAAAGTGGCTGTTAATTGGTTCACCTACATTTAAAGCTTTCACATAAGTACCGTTTGGCTGTAGCTGAGCTACAAATACATCGAGCCCGCCAAGGCCGGGATGCCCGTCTGATGCGAAATAAATTTTTTCGTTTGTTACAAAAGGAAATGTTTCCCTAGCTTCTGTATTAATGCCTGGGCCAAGATTTTCAGGATTCCCAAAAGTACCATCTTCATTAATGCTCACACTGTAAATATCAGACATCCCATATCCTCCCGGGCGATCTGAGGCAAAATACAATGTTTTCTCATCCGGGCTAAGGCATGGATGGGCAGTATTATAGCTATTGCTCGTAAACGGAAGTTCTTTTATATTCTTCCATTTGTCACCATCAGCTTCGGCGCGATAGACCTTAAGAAGGATGCGGTCTTTATCATCTCTTTGCAATTTCCCGTCATTAAAGTTATTACGGGTAAAATACATTACTTTTTTGTCTTTGGTAAATACAGGTGTAGACTCATGGAGTTTTGTCTGTACATTATGAGAGAACTTCTTAGGCTTTACCAAATCTCCTTTGGGAGTAATGTCGGCTATATAAAGCGCAGTAAACGATTTATTGGTCCATTTGTCCTTTCGTGTTGTCACGCCAAGGCTGTCCCTGTTTGAAGTAAAGACTACCTGATTATCGCCATAAAATGTCGCGCCATAATCAGAGACTATACTGCTGGCTGTAGTAATCTTAACCTTGTACCTGCCTGAATTGCTTTCTATGGCGTTCTTGTAATTCCTGTTTTTGTCAAATAGTTCAGCACGTTGGTCATCACCTTTAAGTAAATTGAACTCATTCATCATTTTATCGGCATCGTCATACTTACCAACCGTTTTTAGCGACTGCGCCAAACGATAATAATATTCCGGTTCAATAACTTCGTTCTTTAGCTTAAAAAGTTCCCTGTACCAGCGTATTGCCTGATCTGCCTCATTCATGGCATAATAAGCGTCGCCAAGTTTTTTATACAATGAAGCAGTCCTGTATCCTTTCGCCTCAAGTTTACTGTAAACCTTTATGGCTTCTTCATAATTGTATTTTTCTGTAAGGGTTTCAGCTTTTTCCATTTTGCCTACTCCTTCTTGCTCTAACTTTTCTCTCTCCTTTTTTTGCTTAGGAGTTTCTTTTATCTTTTTTTCCTGTTTAGGCGTCTCCTTTGTCTTTCTTTCCTGGCCGTTCATCGCTACACACGTAAAGAGCAGGCATGTGAAAAATGCTATATAGTATAATTTTCTCATTATGGTTAGAAGAATCGGGGGTTCATAACCTTTTCATATTTCTTGAACAGCTCAAAACGCAGGAATAACTCGTGCGAACCTGAGTTATAATCGGCCAGTGCCGTAGTTTCAGTATCATAAGTATAACCTATAAACAGCTTATCGTTAATCTGGAATCCGGCAAGTAAACTTACAGCTGCATCCCAACGGTAAGCTACACCAAGGGTAAACTTATCGTTGTATAGTACGTTAGCGGTAATATCTAACTGAAGCGGAGCACCCTCAACTATTTTAGCCAATGCTGCAGGTTTTAACTTCCAGTTATAGGCAAGGTCAAAAACATGGCCTCCCATCGCATAAACGTGGAAACGTTCTTTAGCGACCGAGATATCATTATGCTCATAATGCTGTGTCTCCAGAATATTAGGAACTGACAAGCCTAAATAAGTACTTTCAGAATACAGGTAAGCACCTGCACCTACGTTAGGTGTAAGCTGGTTATTAATATTGCTTTGAAACCTTGGGTCGCTTGGGTCGTATATATTCAGCTTGGTAAAATCTACATTGAATAATTGTAGCGAACCTTTTATACCCAATCCCAGTTTGTAGTAGTCATTCACTTTTACTGTATACGAGAAATCCGCTGCCAGATTATTGGTATCAGTAGGACCAATCTTATCGTTTGCAAATGTAATACCTATACCAACATTTCTTCCTACGGGAGCATTTACCGAAGCGGTATTTGTAACCGGTGCTCCGTCAAGTCCCACCCATTGCGCCCTGTGCATCAGGAAAAAACTGGTGGTTCCGCGGCTTCCCGCATAACCCGGATTAATGTTTATAGGATTGTACATGTATTGCGTATACTGGGGGTCCTGCTGAGCTACTGAAACATTACTGCAAAGTGCTGTAAGAAGGAGTATAATAATACATTTAAATTGTTGCATTCTCATTATTTTGTTATGGTATTAATCTGAACTTAAATACAAGTACCCGGCTTTTTTAATTTCTCTCGCAGGGATACCAGGCATTTCATATACATACTTAATTATGTAAAAATAAGTTCCTGTAGGCAATATTTTAGCTCCTGTAACAGTGGCCCTTCCGTCAGAGACTCCTCTGAAGACATTTCCGCTTGTATCATAACTTGCTGTTTCAAAAACTCTGACACCCCAACGGTTATAAATTTCTACCGTGTTTTTAGGGAAGTTTTTCAGGTTATCAATAACAAAATAGTCATTCTGTCCGTCGCCATCCGGCGTTACACCATTATAGATTACAATATCACCAGGGAGTATAACATCTGTCTTAACCCTTGCGAGTGCAAAAATACCATATCCTTTTACATTTACAACGGTGGTCACCGTGCCCTGAGTGGCGTTTACCGCATTTGCGACACCACCTTCGTCTACCCACACCTTTTCGACATCATCCCACCTCACAATATGGATCTCTTCGTAAGGCTGGCTTACGATCTCCGGAGAGGTAGTAGCTGTATCCCAGCTAAGTGTGATCATAACATCGGTATCGCTGCCTGCTTTATCTATCCTCCAGTATTCTTTGGTATCTATGATTTCTATGACACCTCTTTTTTTAATATGAGGGTGTATCTCATCAGAATTTTGCAGGTAATATTTACCGTTAAAGCTACTAGCCTGATCAGCAGAAGCAGAAATAGCAGCATACCTGTAATAGCGCTCATTATTGCCAATAGAATCCTGATCACCTATAGGATAGATAAATTCAGTACTTCCATTTTTAATGGCAAAACCGTCTACGTGGCTGTCGTTGCCCACATTACTGTGAGTTGCATTGTTCTCAAATACAATGATTCCCCCAAATACATCATCCTTGAGTACTCCATCTAAAAAATCTGCGTTGCCGCTAACCGAAATATCCCCAAATAAACGGAAAGCTGCTTCTGTTGCAGTGTTGTTTGGATTGTTGAACAATACATTATAAAACTCAGCCGGCATGCTGCCTGTTATATTCTGCTGTAAAAAACCTTCAAAGCGGGTATATCCTTCACCCTTGTTTATGTTATATGTTGTGATTCCGTCATTATTAAAATTACCGCGAAAAATTACTTCTCCGTTGTTCTCATATTCGCCCACGTCCTTATTATCAAAATCAGACATGATAGTCATAACAGTATTAGGGCTTACATATAATGTTCCCTGATTAACTGTTTGTCCTGTGTTTTGGGCAAAAATAACTGCCGAAAACATCACAAACACGATTAGTATTATACCTCTTTTCATTTTATATCGTTTATGCATTGGGGTGCATTAATTAACTCTTGAGCGCACCATAGGGTTGGTGATAATCTTACAGTTTTTTGTGGTTACAACAACCGTGCCCGTTGATCCGGATTCACAGGTTGCTTTAATGCCTCCTACCGTAGATTCTGAGACGGTATAACGCCTGTAATATCTAGTAGCATGTAAAAGCGGTGGCTGATATGTGCTGTTTTCGGCACCGGGAATGGTTGCCCATCCTGTAGAACCGTTAGGCGATGATTCCCATCTGTATTTTATCGATCCTGAACCTCCGCCAAGATCTGCAGGAGCAGTAGATCCTAAAATAACAGGTGGAACCGTATCCATACATATTGTCTGAGTTCCGCTTATAGAACCCGCTGTTGTTGGAGCCGACACTGTTATGGTTACTACGCTTGAAATACCTTCACATGAACCTGATATTGTTACACGCCTGTAATAACGTGTAGCATTTAAATTTCCAGGATTATAATCTACTGTTGTTGCACCGGCAGGAGACCATGAGTTAGCTAAATTAGTAGATGAAACCTCCCAACGATAAGTCCCCGCAGAAGATCCGGTAACCGTAAGCGTAGTTGTTGGCGCACCATTACAAATGTTCTGGTTAGCACTGGCAGTACCTCCAACAACTGATGGCGTTACCGTAATCGTAACCGTAGTTGAATATCCATCGCTGGCACAAGCTCCAGCTAATGTTACTCTTCTATAATAGGTTGTTTGGGTAAGAGGTCCCGGAGAATAATCGCTACCTGTTGCCGCAGCCGCCGGCGTAACTGTAGCCCATGTACCCGATAAGCTAGTCCTCGTTTCCCAACGATATGTTCCCGCTACACCTCCCGTAACGGTAAGTGTTGTAGGTGTATTACCACTACAGATAGTTTGATTATTGCCAGCTGTACCACCCGCCGGGCTTGTAACCACATTCATAGTCACAACATTAGACGGATCTGTACCACGGCATATTATATCAGCACTAGAGAGTCCAATCCTTCTGTAATAGGTTGTAACTGTTATTGCTGATGTAGGTGTATATGTAGTATTGTAAGTTGATGGCCCTAAATCTGTCCATGGTATAGTAGCCGTTGAATACTGCCATACATAACCACCGTTAGCATTAGTGCTGCTCACGTCATTTAGTATTGGCGGTGGTATAGTACCACTACAAATGTCCAGACTTGTTGCATTGCCCGTTGTTTTTATAGTTCCCGCCGAAGCATTTGGCATAATACGTATCTGTCCTTCAGCCGCAGAATAGGAACGACAGAAGTTTGATCCGTAAGTAGCTACAGCATATCTTCTATATAGTGTATTTTGCGTAGCCGGTGCCGGTGGTGTATATGTTGGCCCGTCAGCACCCGGAATATCTCCGCTCCATGTTCCCCCTCCATTTGTCGATGACTGCCACGCATACGTTAGCACACCGCCCGGAGTAGTTAAACTTCCATTCTGATTTGATGTAATTGCTGTAGGCGTACCGCCGTAACAAACAGGCTGATTATTATTACCCAAACTTCCCTCAGACGGAGGTGCTGTTACAATTACCCGTATAATATTACTTGAAGCTTCACAAGGCACACCATTAGTAGTCGATCTTACAAGCCTTCTGAAATATAAACTCACGCCTAATGATCCCGGATTATAGGTTGAACTGTTTGTGCCAACATTATTCCAGGAACCGCTAGGATTACCATGAGAAGATGACTGCCATTGGTAGCTAAAATTAGTTCCGCTTCCGTCACCTCCCAGTGCAGATGTCAGAGGAGCCGGAGTGCTATTGTTTTGACAAACCACCTGATCAGAGGCAATAGTTCCCGCTACAAGATCAGGAACTGTAATAGTGACTGGGACTGTTGCAGGCGATAAACAGTCAACACCATTTACAGTCGATACCGTATAACGACGGAACCTTGTAGAGGCTGTAATGCCATTTACCGTCAGTGTTTCTCCGGTTTGTCCTGCAACAGTTGCGAATATTCCTGTAGAAACAGGCGCAGCTTCCCAACGGTATGTAACAACCGGTGCATCACCACTACCGGCACCGCCTGAAGCTATGGTAACATTCGATCCACTGCAGACTGTTGTAGTTGCCGGACCAGTTATACTTCCCCTTTCCGGGATAGTCTGAACGGTTACCATTATGTCTACAGAGTTTGTACAGGTTACTGTACCATCTGTTCTCGAAGTAATACGACGATAGCGCATTGTACCGGTAAGATTACCCGGCGGAGTATAAGTCACTAATGTTCCTCCTGATGCTACATTGGTGAAAGAACCACCACTTGCATTAGGAGCCGATTGCCATTGATAACTTACAGTAGTACCGGTATTAGCCGAGCCCGCTGCTGTACCCGCACCCGATCCTAATTCTCCTGGTGAAGTACCATTACAAATAGTTTTATCAGGACCGAGGCTACCCGGGTTAACCGTAGTGACATCGATACCTATATCTCCGGAAGTACTAGAACTACATTCATTAACTGCTAAACGCTGAAACCATGTCCTTTGCGTTAAAGGAAAACTTGTATAAGTAGCACTATTAGAATTTGGAATATCTATCCAGTTAAAAGAAGGTCCCGCTACTGTAGAGTACTGCCATTGATAGCTGGTAAAGTTACCTCCGGGTGTTTGATTACCAAAAACAGCGCTTCCTCCCGAACATACTCTTGTAGAAGCTACATTAATCACACCTCCGCTTGGAGATGTCTGTGGAGTTAGTGTTATAACATTACTCGGAGTTTCACAAGAACTTTCACCTGTTATTCCTCTGGATACGATTGCCACACGACGATAGTATCTTACACCCGGAGGTGTTGGAGGTGTGTAACTCGCACCTGTAGCAGCCGGAGTAACATTACCCCATGAGTTTGCTGCATTAGTAGTTGAAACTTCCCAACGATAAGTAATAGAGCCTGAGGTTCCTGTATCTCCGGAAGCTGCAGTACCCGTAAGCTGAGCAACGGGGCCTGAGTTACATATAGTCTGTGAACTGCCGATAACACCCGGATTAGTTTCGGCTTTAACCGTTACTATAACACCCGTTGTAGCCACAGATTCACAGCCATTTTGAATAGTATATCTTCTATATCGTTTTGTCCCTGTCAAAGGGCCTACTGTAATATTTCGGGTGTTTTCAGTCATAGCATTCCAAGCACCTCCGTTGGTACCATCGGCTACCTCCCAGCGGTAACTTGTAGCACCTGTTGGGGCTGAACCGTTAATTGTTGCCGTTCCGTTATAACATATAGTCTGTGTTCCGGTAATAGTCCCCGCCAGAGGATTTAGCACCGTTATTCTAACTACTGGCGTAGCAAGTTGATCGTCACCACAGGCTAACTTTCTACGACGGTACCAGGTATCCTGCGTTAAAGGTCCGGGGCTATAATTACCGCTTGTAGGGCTTGCGTCAGCAATAACATTCCATACCTGACTACCAGTTGCAGCACTACCATTAATCGAATATTCCCACTGGTAGAATCCATTTCCGAGCCCTGCAGAACTTGATGTAATTTGAGCGGGTGTGGCATTATAACATATTGTCTGATTACTGCCTATAGTGCCACCACCAAACAAAGTTTGATTATTACTAACATAGGCCACTACAATGTTACTCGGTGCTTCACAACTATTACTATTATACCTAACCAAACGTCGATATTGTGTTGTAGCTGATACATTATCAGCCGTATAATTAGCCGCAGCTCCTGCTGTACCAGTTATATCAGTCCAGGTGGTTCCTCCGTTGGTAGATCTTTGCCATCTGTAAGTGTAAGTAACGCCATTAATGGTTCCTACATCGCCGGGTTCCACACTGCTAAATGCGGGGTCAAAATTATTATTAGTACTACATCCTGCCTGCGAATAGCCAATAACACCGGGTTTTGGCAGATATACCCTTTCCCAGTTGCTAGGGCCTTCACAAGTTTTTCCATTGTAGGTCACAGTTGTGAACCTGCGGAAATAAGTAGTTTCAGTTAAACCTGGTGCAGTATAGCTGTTACCGGTGGCACCTGAAATAGGTGTTGAATTTATTCCGTCAGCCGATCTTACCCAACGGTATGTAGGTGTCGTGCTTGAACCTGTTGGGGCAACACCTGTAATAGTAACATTTCCCGGACAGTTAATTGCAGCTATTGATATGCTTCCTGTATCATTTGGCCCAACATTTACTACAATTGGAGAAGTTGGCCCTTCACAATCGCCATTAACCTGGCTAACATAATAGGTATAAGAACCTTTTACCGATGTGTCCGGTTTGATAGGATATTCAGAAGAGAAACCTCCTGCTGTCAGATACCATCTCAACGTGTAAGATGTATTTGTTTTTGTAGCGATAAGCTCCGGAGCATCTTCATCAACACAATAGCTTAATGATGTAGAAGATACTGTTGGTGGCGGAGGCTTAAAGTATACTGTTTTGCTGGCATTATTATTAACCATGTTAGGGGCAGTTTCTATTGAACCGAGGTAGTCAACATCGGTAAATAGTCTGGCTCTAGATGTATCGGTAAAAATGGTTGTTCCCACAGGAGGCAGCATGGTATATGTTACAGGATAATCATAGAAGGAGCCTGCTGCTAATGTTTGTGCTGCTCCTCCCGCATCTGTTCCACGTGCTATATATACATACGTTTTATAATTCGCAGAAGGAGTGTTTAATAATTCAACTCTTGACCATCTGGAGGTAACGTTACTATTTGCATTATCAGTGGGTGTTCCAATTAAACCGCCCGTTGTTATGTCATTGTAAGTGTATCCCGGAGGCACTACAACAGAAAAAGCTACCCTTGTACCAACATAGCCAAGCCTTCTGAAGCTGGTACCGGCTATACCATTATTAAATACACGTACAGTAAATGTTGATGGTGTACCACTATTTATACACTGGTCAGCAACCGTCTTTACAAGCATAAGATCAACATCTTCGGCTGTAACAGGTGTCCTTACGGTAGACGTATTGTTGTTAAGATCTTCATCAAGGCCGGGTATTGCACTTGCCATATTTTGCAGGATACTTCCATCAGGCAGCACATACAAATTACCTTTAATTGTTATAGTACCTGTAGTATTGGCCGCCAATACTAAATTACCAATAATCTCATTTGTTGTAAGAGAAGCAGCAGTAGGTAACGCTGCTGATAAAAATCCGCTTGGAGTTATCTCTGTAACGTTAAATCCGGTTGTTCCTTCCGGAATCAGGTTACCATAAGAGTCAGTAATCCTGTCGGTAAAAGAAATTCCCGGAATATCAAAATCAGTATCGTTAGTTACCTCAATGGTATAGGTAATTTCGTTAGAACCGGCAATGGTTCTTAATATATCTTTATCGGCTCTTTTAACCACACGAAGGTTACCTGGGGTTGTTACAAGCAGGTTCCTGATCTCGTGGTAGTTCCTGCTGGCACCGGTTGAAGCAGCAAAACCAAGTTTCAGCAATGCAGGAGGTACATCAGTAGTAGTATAATCAACTACATTAATGAAATTACCTGTTGGAGATGTCTTCCATCTCACTTTTACATTATAATAAATATCTGCTGCATCAAGGCGTGTAATTTCTATCTGTACTCTTCGATAAAATTGCGCATCAGTCGGCCTTGTAGCCTGCCAGGTATTAAAATCTATTTCATCCCTCGCCCTGATATTGTTATTTGTTCCGCTTCTGTCACCAAGTGCAACACCGGCTAAGTATCTGTTAGTTGTTAAAGCATCGGTCGTTGTAGGACCACGTAATACAACGGCATTGGGAGTTTCTCCCGGTCCGCCTCGTCTTCCTTCATTAGTATTAGAATAGTTTCCATAAGCATCAAGTCCAACACCTACATATCCACCGGCAAGACCTGTAACAGCCGGAGCGGTAGTATTTGGCGCATAACCCAAAGATCCTCCATATCCACCCAATTTAAAAGTAGAAGTTGCATCAAAAAGAAAAACACCAATACCATCAGCCCCTCCATTACCATCATTGGCATCCCTCCACATTTTATATTCAAAATCTACCAATACACCCAATGTAGAAGGAAACGATTTATTTACATAGGCATATCCTTTTTGGTAGTCTGCGGCTCTTGTAAGCCTTAACCAGCCCGCATTAAGCGGGTCATTGAGTCCGGAAGTAAGAGTCGCAGTACCTTCTGTTCCGCCGGGGCCTCCAATGATGATATCCGGATTGCCACTGCCTCTAAAATCTTCGCTAATAGCAAACTGTGCCATAACATTTGTAGTACCCAATGCTAAAAAAAGCGATAGGCAAAACATTGCTTTAAGCATAAAGCCAAAACGATATGTAAGTAATTTTTTTATCATAATATATTCTCAATTGGCGGCAGGCATCCTTAAATACCTGCCCCAATCATAATTTTATTTTACTACAAAAACAATGTTCATATAAGAAGCTTCTGTTCCGTTTCCTTTCAGTGTATACGATAGTATACCGTTAGCATCAATCATAAGATTCTCAAATACTGTAGTGTCATAATATGTTATGTAGTAATATAGATCACCTGCTGCCGGAAGGAAAGACATAACCTGTGATGCAGGTAAAGACCCCGTACTGGCTACAAATGTACCGCTTGATGTGGCATTATCAATATCTCCGCCTGTTCCATGGTCCTGAACAAATCTTTTCCCGGTAAACTGGGCATAATATTCTTTATATAAATTTCTTTTTCTGCCAGTTATTGGAGTTCCCACATAGTCAGATGTGTCAAAAATTACAGCCGGCATATAGAAGAATTTAGGCATAGCCGCAGTAGCTGCTTTTAAAACGCCCTGTGCATCTGCCATCACGATCTTATCAGTTGCAGCAGGAACATAGGCCGCATTGATATCTCTAACCCTTACGGTACCTGCGCCTACATCAAGCGCATTTGTAGATGTTTCACTAGCGAAATTACCACCAATGGCTACCCTACCACTCTGATATATGTTGTCTGCATTGGTTGTGGCTGCTGTAGTACCACCCTGTACTCTCCAAGGCTCACTTATAAAAGTATTTTTATCTGTCCATTGTGTGCCATTACCTGTAGGGTTAGTCACAAGAACCTGATTAGCAGTTCCAGGCGCTATTTTGGCCGGAGTTACATTTGCATCTCTAATATCTGATGTCTCTACTGCATTAGCAGCAATGTTCTCTGTCTGAACTGCATTATCAGCCAGTTTTGAATTGTCTACTGCATCTGCAGCAATCTTTGCAGTAGTTACCGCTAGATTATCAAGTTTTGCTGTGGTTACAGCTCCTATGTTTATATTTAAAGTAACATTCTCTAAAGTAGCACCGGTACCTCCCAGAACACTTAGATCTGTTGAAGTAATGTTTCCATCACCTACAATGGCACCAACATTTACATCAAGTGCGCCTGTTGTTACATTTTTGGTTAATCCAACACCGGCAACATCGGCAGCAATCTTATCTTTAGTTACTGCAAGATTATTAATCTTAGCTGTAGTTACAGCACTGTTTAATATGTTCTCTGACTGAACTGCATTATCTGCCAATTTAGAATTATCTACTGCATCAGCAGCAATCTTTGCAGTAGTTACCGCTAGATTATCAAGTTTCCCAGTCTGGACCGCTAGATTATTAATTTTCCCGGTAGTTATCGCATTGTTGGCTATATCAATCGTAGCGACTTCACCATCTTTTATTTTAGCTGAAGTAATACTTGCATCTTTTACCCTTAGGCTCGTAGGTACCAGTACTGCGTCAGTACCACCTGAAACTACCTCTATTGTTGCATTAGCTGCGTCAGCACCTATCAGGTCTTCACCCGCCGTACCTATCATTGCTGGGGTAAGTGTCTGATAAGTTATTGCTCCCGTAGCATCAGCTACCGGTACACGATTTGCAGCACCTGTACCTCCCGTCATATCTAAATTTGTTACTGTTCCATCAAGTATTTTTGATGAATCAACAGAGTTAGCGCCCATGTCAACAAGAGCAATAGTACCATCGGCTATCTTAGCTGATGTTACTGCATCTGCAGCAAGTTTTCCGTTAGTTACAGCTAAATTGTCAAGTTTTGCAGTAGTAATACCACTATCTGCTACGTGAAGTGTAGTGTTTTTTAGTGTAGTCCCTAAACCGTTAGTCACAACTATTGACCCCTCACCCACTGTAGGAGAAAGGTTTGCTCCTGTTACGCTTCCTGCTGGCACAGCTCCATAGGTAACCGTACCATCCTGAGCCGCTATAGCTACTCGTAAAGGATCTGTAGGAGCAACAGTACCGGCAGTCAATTTAGCAGCGGTTACGTTAGCATCCTTAATATCTGATGTCTCTACTGCGTTAGGTGCAATTTTATCAGTTGTAATAATATTCCCATCAAGATCGGCATTACCAATTCCGCCATCAAGGATTTTAGCAGATGTTACTGCATCTGCAGCAAGTTTTCCGTTAGTTACCGCAAGGTTAGCCAAATCTGCAGTGTTAACTTCACCATCTTTTATTTTGGCAGAAGTGATACTCTCATCTTTTACCCTTAAGCTTGTCGCTACAAGAACTGCATCTATTCCTCCATCTACTTCAATAGTAGCATTAGCTGCGTCAGCAGCGGTAAGGTTCTCTGCTGCTGTACCTATCATTGACGGGGTAAGGCTTTCGTACGTCACACCACCTGCCCCATTTGCCGTAGCAACCTGCCCTGCTGTTGCAGAACCTGAATTAAGCTTCGGCGCAGTTACTGCCCTGTTTAGTATATTCTCTGTCTGAACTGCGTCATCTGCAAGTTTTGCATTCGTTACTGCATCAGCAGCAAGTTTTCCTGTGGTTACAGCAAGATTTAAGATATTCTCTGTTTGAACTGCGTCATCTGCCAATTTAGCATTGGTTACAGCATCGGCAGCAATCTTTGCAGTAGTTACTGCAAGATTATCAAGTTTTGCTGTGGTTACAGCAAGGGGAGCTATATCAACTGTATTAACCTCTCCGTCTTTTATTTTAGCTGAAGTAATGCTTTCGTCTTTTACCCTTAAGCTTGTCGCTACAAGTACTGCATCTATTCCTCCATCTACTTCAATAGTAGCATTAGCTGCATCGGCAGCGGTAAGGTTCTCTGCTGCCGTACCTATCATCGCAGGGGTAAGGCTTTCGTAAGTCACACCACCTGATCCGTTTGCCGTTGCAACCTGTCCTGCCGTAGCTGAACCTGAATTCAGTTTTGGTGCGGTTACTGCGCTGTTTAGTATATTTTCTGTCTGAACTGCATCGTCTGCAAGTTTTGCATTCGTTACAGCGTCAGCAGCAAGTTTTGCAGTAGTTACTGCAAGATTATCAAGTTTTGCTGTGGTTACAGCAAGATTTAAAATATTCTCTGTTTGAACTGCATCATCGGCAAGTTTTGCATTTGTTACAGCATCTGCAGCAAGTTTTCCGGTAGTTACCGCTAGATTGTCAAGTTTTGCTGTGGTTACAGCAAGGGGAGCAATATCAACTGTAGTAACTTCTCCGTCTTTTATTTTAGCTGAAGTAATGCTTTCATCTTTTACCCTTAAGCTTGTCGCAACAAGAACTGCATCTATTCCTCCGTCTACTTCAATAGTAGCATTAGCTGCGTCAGCAGCGGTAAGATCCTCTGCTGCCGTACCTATCATCGCAGGGGTAAGGCTTTCGTATGTCACACCACCTGATCCGTTTGCCGTTGCAACCTGCCCTGCCGTAGCTGAACCTGAATTCAGTTTTGGTGCAGTTACTGCCCTGTTTAGTATATTCTCTGTCTGAACTGCATCGTCTGCAAGTTTTGCATTCGTTACAGCGTCAGCAGCAAGTTTTGCAGTAGTTACTGCAAGATTTAAGATATTCTCAGTCTGAACTGCATCATCTGCAAGTTTTGCATTTGTTACAGCATCTGCAGCAAGTTTTCCGGTAGTTACCGCTAGATTGTCAAGTTTTGCTGTGGTTACAGCAAGGGGAGCTATATCAACTGTATTAACTTCTCCGTCTTTTATTTTAGCTGAAGTAATGCTCTCATCTTTTACCCTTAGGCTTGTCGCTACAAGTACTGCATCTATTCCTCCATCTACTTCAATAGTAGCATTTGCTGCATCGGCAGCGGTAAGGTTCTCTGCTGCCGTACCTATCATCGCAGGGGTAAGGCTTTCGTAAGTCACACCACCTGATCCGTTTGCAGTAGCAACCTGCCCTGCTGTTGCCGAACCTGAATTCAGTTTTGGTGCGGTTACTGCGCTGTTTAGTATATTCTCTGTCTGAACTGCATCGTCTGCAAGTTTTGCATTCGTTACAGCGTCAGCAGCAATCTTACCGGTTGTTACCGCTAGATTGTCAAGTTTTGCTGTGGTTACAGCAAGATTTAAAATATTCTCTGTCTGAACTGCATCATCTGCAAGTTTTGCATTTGTTACAGCATCTGCAGCAAGTTTTCCGGTAGTTACCGCTAGATTGTCAAGTTTTGCTGTGGTTACAGCAAGGGGAGCTATATCAACTGTATTAACTTCTCCATCTTTTATTTTAGCTGAAGTAATGCTTTCGTCTTTTACCCTTAAGCTTGTCGCTACAAGTACTGCATCTATTCCTCCATCTACTTCAATAGTAGCATTAGCAGCGTCAGCAGCGGTAAGATCCTCTGCTGCCGTACCTATCATCGCAGGGGTAAGGCTTTCGTAAGTCACACCACCTGATCCGTTTGCCGTAGCAACCTGCCCTGCCGTAGCTGAACCTGAATTCAGTTTTGGTGCAGTTACTGCCCTGTTTAGTATATTCTCTGTCTGAACTGCATCGTCTGCAAGTTTCGCATTCGTTACTGCATCAGCAGCAAGTTTTCCTGTAGTTACTGCAAGATTTAAGATATTCTCAGTCTGAACTGCATCGTCTGCCAATTTAGCATTCGTTACTGCGTCAGCAGCGATCTTTGCAGTAGTTACCGCAAGATTGTCAAGTTTCGCTGTGGTTACAGCAAGGGGAGCTATATCAACTGTATTAACTTCTCCGTCTTTTATTTTAGCTGAAGTAATGCTCTCATCTTTTACCCTTAGGCTTGTCGCTACAAGAACTGCATCTATTCCTCCATCTACTTCAATAGTAGCATTAGCTGCGTCAGCAGCGGTAAGATCCTCTGCTGCCGTACCTATCATCGCAGGGGTAAGGCTTTCGTAAGTCACACCGCCTAAACCGTTTGCCGTAGCAACCTGTCCTGCCGTAGCTGAACCTGAATTCAGTTTTGGTGCGGTTACTGCGCTGTTTAGTATATTTTCTGTCTGAACTGCATCGTCTGCCAATTTAGCATTCGTTACTGCGTCAGCAGCGATCTTTGCAGTAGTTACAGCAAGATTGTCAAGCTTAGCAGTAGTTACCGCAAGGTTTACAATATTCTCTGTCTGAACTGCATCATCTGCCAATTTAGCATTCGTTACAGCATCAGCTGCTATCTTTGCAGTGGTAATACCACTATCTGCAACATGAATTGTAGTATTTTTTAATGTTGTGCCTAAACCGTTAGTTACAACTATCGACCCCTCACCTACTGTAGGGCTAAGATCTGCCCCTGTGATATAAGCCGAAGTCAATGGACCATAAGCAACTGTACCATTGTTAGTCGCAATAGGAACACGAAGTATCGGATCGTCTGCAGGATCTAATGCCGGAGCAACAAGTTTTGTTTCCGTAACGGCGCTATCTGCAATTTTTGCAGTAGTAACAGCTTCGTCATCAAGTTTATTAGTCGTAACAGCTCCATCATTGATATTCAATATTACATTTTTAAATGTGGCATCGGTACCACCTGTAACACTAAGATCGGTCGATGAAATAGTACCTTTAGTTATATCCTCTACATTAGTTATGCGTATCCATCTGCTGTCTAATATATTATTTGGATCAAGAAACCAGTAATAGAAGCCGGGAGCTACACTTGTAGGACCTGAACCATTGGTATCAGTATTATAAACCAATAATGAATTTGCAGGTGCAGCAACCGGAGCAGCAACATTTGTGGCTGTTAAAGCTACCCTCGGAATAAGGACACCTCGCTTAGCAGAAACCATTTCGATTACCGAAGACGGATCGGGTTGATTCGTACCGAAACCAACTTGGGCATTTGCAGCTGCTGTTCCAAGCAAAGTCACTAATGCTGCCGATAATATATATTTATTTTTCATTGTAAACTTTTTTATTAGTAGTGCAAATACGAATTATATACGGCTTATTATCATCCATTTAGTACCATCATACAATAGCGTCCATCCCTGATAAGGAAGTGCTCCTGAAATACTGGCTAAATCTTCAATATTTTTACCGTTACCACTAATAGTTACTTTATTATCCGATGTATCAATTTTCTTAATATTATATTTTTTACCTACAATTGGTTGAGAAGGAAGTGTAATTAACACATCAGCCGTAGTAGCATTTGCAAATATAGTCTCATCTGCATCAACAGCGTCATAACCCGTAATTACTGTACGTACACCAGGTGTTGCCGGAACAGTTTTAAGTACTCCGTTAGCATCAGCAACAACTATTCTGTCTGTTGATGTACCCGTTGATGTGTTTATATCGCGTACTCTTACGTCTCCTCCTTTTACATCCAGTCTTGCCGTAACAAAATCTGTAGCTCCTGAGAAGTTACCAATTCCTATATTACCTGACTGATAAATATTTTCTCCATTTGCTGTAGCAGGTGTATTAGACTGCTCTACTCTCCATGGCTCTTTTTCATTGGTCGCAAGTTCATCAATAGCTGCCTGAACTGTAGTTCCTGCTAAGCCAGAAGCCACATTATTGAATGGTAACACATTCGCGTTAGTATCAATATCTGTTGTCACACCTGCTGCAGGGTTGGTAAAGGTATAGGTACCGTCGTTATTGTTTACAAGGGTAATGTCCTCAACAGCATCATTGGTCTCTGCTGCAAGCTCATCAATCGCGCCCTGTACTGTTGTAGCTGCAAGGCCTGATGCTGTATTGCTGAATGGCAGTGCGCCTGCATTTACATCGATAACTGTATCTACTCGTGCCTCATTGGTATAAGTGTAGGTACCGTTGTTATTATTAACTAAAGTCGTTAAGATATTTACTGAAGACAGAGGAATCGTTACTGAATGACCCGTGTTGTCTGTCAATACTAAACTATCATCCTGGCTGTTGCCCGCTGTACCATTGTCATCTATTGCAAGGGTAGAATTAGTAGCGCCAAGGGCTGAAAGGGCTATCGATACTGTATTGCCTTCACTGTCCGTAAGCACAAGGTCACCCGAAGCTACGCTTAGCGTTGAATTCGTTGTGTTAGTGATTACCGTTGGAACTCCAGCAGCAGGATTTGTAAAGGTATAGGTACCGTCGTTATTGTTTACAAGAGTGATATT